>JACDAK010000343.1 GCA_013695495.1 Blastocatellia bacterium
GCCTCTTTGTTCACCATCTGTTCCACACGCTCGCGAACCACATCGCCGATGCCTCCGAGCCTCAATTCGCCTTGGTCGCTATACACTTCACCTTTACCGGCTTCGTAAGCACCTTCCGCTACAACGATGTTTGTAAAACGAGATCCGTCGCGTTCCCGTTCATTCACCTTTCGGATCACGGACTCGAACGAAAACGGTATTTCCGGGATCAGGATGATATCAGCGCTACCAGCGAGGCCGGCATGAAGCGCGATCCAGCCTGTATTTCGACCCATCACTTCGAGGATCATTACGCGATCATGCGATGCAGCCGTGGTATGAAGCCGATCGAGTGCCTCGGTGGCGATATCGATCGCCGTCATGAAACCGAATGTGAATTCGGTTGCCGCCAGGTCGTTGTCGATCGTCTTTGGGACTCCGATCACCGGAAATCCGCGCTTGTGAAACTGTTCCGCGATCGCAAGCGTTCCTTCGCCGCCGAGGACCACCAGCGCCTCGATACCCAATATATCAAGGTTCGCCAAAGCTTCGGCGATCGGCATCTCGGGGAAAAAGGGCCTGCCGTTAATGATCTGGGCGAAGCTTCCGCGGTTTCGCGTGCCTAAAATAGTGCCGCCGCGAGGCAAGATTCCGCTCACCGTCTTTTTTGTGAGCGACATGGTCTTGCTTTCGCCGAGAATGCCTTCAAAGCTATCCTCAATACCGACGCACTTCATCCCGAACTCGCCGATAGCGGTGCGGACCACCGCACGGATAACAGCGTTCAATCCGGGTGCGTCGCCGCCGCCGGTAAGAATACCGATCTGCTTATACATAGAAAAAGAGCCCGAAGCAAATTCATTTTACTTCAGGAACTCACCAAATCGAAAGTTTGTACCTATCGCAACGAGTCGCGGCCCGTGCGAGTTACCTTGACGCCCGATACCGCTTATGGAACGCCCGCGCTTCGTTCATACTTTCGACAGCCTTTAGCACCTGCGGGTCCGACTCTAACAATATCTGAATCCCTGCCTCGTTCGAATAGTTAGCGGTCGCAAGCTCTTCCCGAAGCCTCATGCGTGCGTGATGCGCCTCCGCCAAGATATTCTCCTGAGTCAGCCCGCTCGCGGACTCACTCGCAGTCGTCTTGACGAATAGATCAAAAAGCTGGTCAGAGATCTGGAACGAGCCTGCGGTCACGCCCATCTGGAAGTTCTGCTTATCGACCTTATAATGCTCAAATCCAGGAACGCGCCCGCCTACGAGCTGTCTCACGAAGAAGAACGCTGCGTCGTTGATCCTGGCTCTCGTGGGTGTGAACTCATCCCCAGCGATCTTGACATCAGGCTCGATGCCGCGGCCGCCGTAAAGTACACGGCCATCGGGCAGGGTCACCGGACTGCCGGCAGGTACGGGCTTCGGAGCCTCGGAAACGTCGATCTGCTGACCGTTGTTGCCGGTGTAATACTCGTAGATCGATCCGCTTGAATAATCTTTCTGCAATGAACGTCCGAAGGGCGTGTAGTAACGCGCTGTGGTCAACGTGAGGCCCGTTCCATAGGGCAAAGGGAAAACCCGCTGCACGAGGCCTTTACCGAAACTATCGGAGCCGACAACGATTCCGCGGCCGTAGTCCTGAACCGCACCAGCGACGATCTCGGAAGCGGAGGCTGAGCCGCCGTTTACCAGAACGACAAGAGGCATATCGTGAACCATTCCGCCGCGGGATTTGAGTTCTTGAGTTCTTGCGTAGCTTGATCGGCCGCGAACCGAGACGACTGTCTCGCCGCCGCGAATGAACCGGCTAACCACCTCAACGGCTTGCGGAAGAAGCCCGCCCGGATTTCCCCGAACGTCGAGAACGAGGCTCGTCATACCCTGTTTTTGAAGTTGGGCGATCGCGTCGTCCAACTCTGCGGCCGTCGTTTCCTGGAATCCACCAGTTAGGCCGATATAGCCGGCACCGTCGGGCAGCATGAAGTAGTTTCTAATCGAGGGAAGCGGGACGCCTCCTCGAACGATGTCGAAAGTTACAGGTTTTTCCGCGGCAACCCGTTCCACAGTTACATTTACAGTCGAACCGCGTTCGCCGCGGACATTGCGAGAGACTTCTGCGCTGCTCCATTCGGTCGCGTTCTTTCCGTCGACCTCGATGAATTTATCGCCGTAACGAAGTCCGGCTTTGTCGGCGGGAGTATTAGGTATAACGGACTGGATATAAACGCCGTCGCGTCTTTGCAGAATGGAGACGCCAATGCCATAGAACTGCGAAGCCTGCTCTTCGTAGAGCTTACGAAACTCATCGCGAGTAAAGAACGCGGAATGGGGGTCCAAAGACCAAAGCATGCCCTGAATCGAAGCGTCGGCCACCTTTTCATGGTCGATGGCTCCGACATAGTTTTTGTCAACAACCTCGAGCACCTCGCGATAATCTGCTACGACCTTCGCTCGCGTCATCGAGGTGTCGGCATTGATCGCCGGGAGGCGGCCAAAAAGGCCTCCCGCCAATGCTCCTGCCATAATTATTACGATCGCCGTAAAGGCAAATCCGTTCTTAATTCGCATATCTTGCAATTACTCGCAGCCCAAAATTATACCATAGTTTTAGTTGTTCCAATTCCGCGCGCCGTTGTAGCTTTTTTCGAGCACCGTGTTTTAACTTGCTGTTCAATTTACATTTGTGCGCCGAAAATCTACCATTGATTTTTCTTTTATGGTACCCGAAATATCTATAATCATACCCGCATTTGATGAGGCGGAGCGGATCGGCACTTCCGTCTCGAAAATACTGCATTATTTGGCGTCCGAAGCAATGAATGCCGAAGTCCTGGTGGTGGACGACGGTTCCGCGGACAGTACGGCAGTTGTAGCTGAAGCGGCTCTCGCGGAGTTTCCGAACATCCCGGGCAGAGTAGTGCGGTACGATCTGAATTGGGGCAAAGGCTTCGCCGTACGAACGGGCCTCACGGCTGCTGCCGGGAGGATCGCGCTCTTTAGCGATGCGGACCTTTCGACGCCGATAGAAGAGATGAACAAACTGGTGGACCCAATCAGGAATGGCGAATCTGACGTTACTTTCGGCTCGCGGGCGTTGGATCGAACTCTGATCGGGACTCATCAACCGTGGCGGCGGGAGCAGGGTGGGAAAGTGTTCAATCTAGTGGTTAGAACGCTGACGGGGCTTTCGTTTTGGGACACTCAGTGCGGCTTTAAGGCGTTTGAAATGAAGAAGTTTCGGCCGCTGCTCGACGTGATGCAGATCGACCGGTTCGGCTTTGATGTAGAGTTTCTTTATGTCGCGAATTTACGCGGTCTGAGATTGAAGGAGATACCCGTCCGTTGGAACAATGACGACCGAAGCAAAGTTAGCGTGCTTCGAGACAGCGTTCGGATGTTTGATGAGGTACGGCAGATACGGCGGAACGCACGGAACGGGGCTTACGGAGGTGGAAGATGACAGCACGACTTAACGTTAATATTGATCACGTTGCGACGATTCGCGAGGCTCGGAAGACTATTGAGCCGAGCATCATTACGGCTGCGGTGATGTGTGAGCAGGCGGGTGCGAATGGCATCACGGTGCATTTGCGGCAGGATAGGCGGCATATTCAGGATCGGGATATTGAGCTGCTGCGCGATGTTGTTACGACATATCTGAACGTAGAAATGGCAGCGACGGACGAGATGATCGATATTGCAGAGGCGACGCGGCCGGATGCGGTTTCGTTGGTTCCGGAGAACGCGAACGAGGTGACAACAGAGGGAGGGCTGGATGTCGTCGCGAATTTTGACAACGTTGGCTCGGCGGTTGAGCGCCTGAAAAATGCGAGCGTTTTTGTCAGCATTTTTATTGATCCTGACGCGGATCAGATCGAGGCGTCGAAGAGAGCGGGTGCACAGCAGGTGGAGCTTTGTACCGGGGGTTACGCGGAGCTGACGTTGTCTGCTCGCGCGGCGCATGGCGAAGGT
>JACDAK010000359.1 GCA_013695495.1 Blastocatellia bacterium
GTGGCAGTTTTACCCGTACCAATCGCCCAAACAGGCTCGTAAGCGATAATGATACGTTCCGTGTCCGCGACTGTCAAACCTTCCAGCCCCTTCAACAACTGCTCACGGACGACGTTCTCTGCCTTGCCCGCTTCACGCTGGACCAGCGTCTCGCCGACACATACGACAGCCGTCAACCCTTCTGCGACCGCTGCCTTTGCCTTACGGTTCACCCCGTCGTTTGTATCACCGTAGAACTGCCTTCGTTCGGAGTGGCCGATGATCACGTGTGTGCAGCCTGCATCTTTCAACATCGCCGGAGCGACCTCGCCGGTGTGCGCGCCAAATTCCGTGTGCTCCGAACAATCCTGACCGGACACCCCGATATTTGAGCCCTCAAGCCTGTCAGCAACAGAGCGTAAAGCCGTAAAGGGCGGGGCGATAACAACATCGCAGTGAGAAGCGTTCACGACCAGCGGTTTCAGCTCGAGCGCCGTGCTTACGGCGTCGCCCACGAGCTTGAACATTTTCCAGTTACCTGCAATTACCGGTTTTCTCATTTCACTTATCGTCGAGAGCCTTAACCCCTGGCAATTCTTTGCCTGCCAAAAATTCCAAAGTGGCCCCGCCGCCAGTGGAAATATGCGAGACATTGTCTGCCAGCCCTGCTTGATTCAGTGCCGCGACCGAGTCGCCGCCGCCGACAATCGATGTCGCGCCCTTTTGCGTAGCCTCAGACACAGCCTGTGCGATCGCGATCGTACCCTCATCGAAGGGCTTTTCCTCGAACATTCCCATCGGGCCGTTCCAAACTATCGTTTTGGCCCCTTCAAGAGCATTCGTGAATGTCTCAACCGTATCTGGCCCAATATCTAGGCCAACCAGTCCAACATTCGTAAACTCGATCTGGATCGCCTTTCGCGAAGTTAGCGGCTCATATGAATCGACCACCTGATGATCGGTCGGCAGAATTAGCTCTATTCCCGCATCACCGGCCATCTTCTCAAACTCCAAAGCCTTCGGCATCATGTCGTCCTCGACCAGTGATTTCCCGACGGTATAGCCCTGAGCTTTAAAGAACGTGTAGGCCATTGCTCCGCCGATCAGCAGTTTGTCGACTTTTCGTTCGATAAGCGATTCGATGACCGGAATCTTATCGGATACCTTTGCCCCGCCGAGAATAGCAACGAACGGTCGCTCCGGCTCATTGAGAGCCTTCCCCAAAAAGCTTAGCTCCTTCTCTATCAGCAAACCCGCCACACAGGTCTCAACATGATGCGTTATGCCTTCGGTGGAGGCATGTGCCCGGTGGGCCGTCCCAAATGCGTCATTTACGTACACGTCAATGCCCTCGGCAAGTGACTTCGCAAATCCCTCGTCGTTCTTCTCTTCACCCGTTTCCAACCGCAGATTTTCACGCATCAGGACAGCTCCGTCCTTCAGGCTCCCCAACTGCCCTTTCAAACTGTCATTCTCGAACGCGACAGGTTTACCAAGCAATTCTGAAAGCTTTTCAGCAACCGGCCGAAGCGTGTATTTGCCCAGGTCATACGGCATCCCCTTGTCTTCCGCTTTCTTCTTGTCTTTGATCGGGCGTCCAAGATGCGACGCTAAAATCACTTTCGCACCCTGCTCAATCGCGTACCCAATCGTCGGCAAAGCCCCTATTATGCGGGTATCATCCTCGATAACCCCGTTCTTTATCGGAACGTTAAAATCGACACGGATGAACACCGTTTTTCCGGCGAGATCTACGTCTCTGATCGTCTTTTTCTTCATTCAAGTTCGCTCTAGAGCCCCTTGCCGGCGATAAACTTGACCAGATCTCGAACGCGGCAGGAATATCCCCATTCGTTGTCGTACCAGGAAAGAATCTTGATTGCCGTGCCACCGATTACCTTTGTGTTTTCCGCATCAACTATCGACGAATTCGGGTTACCACGGAAATCGATCGAAACAAGGGGTTCTTCCGAAAACGCGAGAATTCCCTTCAGTTCCTCGTTCGCAGCATCTTTGAGTACACGGTTCACTTCCTCGGTAGAGGTCTCTTTCTCAACGTTTATCACAACGTCCACAAGCGAGACGTTCGGCGTCGGAACGCGAACGGAGATGCCGTCGAACTTGCCCTTCAATTCGGGGATTACCAGGGCCACAGCCTTCGCCGCCCCGGTCGAGGTCGGGATCATCGAAAGCCCCGCAGCCCGCGCCCGACGCAGGTCCTTATGCGGCAGATCGAGCAGTTGCTGATCATTCGTATAACTATGGATCGTGTTCATCAACGCGTTTTTGATCCCGAACTTCTCATGGATCACCTTTGCGACGGGAGCCAAACAGTTCGTTGTGCACGATGCGTTCGAGATAATATTGTGTGCGTCGGCGTCGTACATATTCTCGTTGACACCGAGCACGATCGTGATGTCCTCGCCTTTGGCCGGTGCCGAGATGATCACCTTTTTCACGCTGCCGCGAATGTGCTTCCCCGCGTCTTCGGCCTTCGTAAACCGTCCGGTCGACTCGATAACGATCTCTGCACCTACTGAGTCCCAGTCGATCAGCGACGGGTCCTTCTCTGAAAAGACCTTAAACGAATCGCCGTCCACAGTTATGGTGTCGCCTTCTGCCGAGATATTGTTCGTCAAATTGCCCATCACTGAGTCATACTTCAGCAGATGTGCAAGTGTCTTAGTGTCAGTCAGATCGTTAACTGCAACAAAATCGATTTCGCTATCTCCCAGACAGGAGCGCAAAACATTGCGACCGATGCGGCCAAATCCATTAATACCTACTTTGATACCCATTTCTAAAGGAACCTCCGACGTACAAACGTTAAAACCTTGACGATACCCTAATTGGCCTTAAACTTCAAAAAGCGCCACCAACGATGCACTTGCCGGTCCGCGCTTTCAATTTTGTTGAAACTAACAAGATTCGAGCGTCGTAGTATCCGATTGAGTTTCAGACAAGTAGAACAGTCAACCGATAGTCACCCGGAGCCAATCTTTCATGAGATCGTTCAACAAACAATTCAGTTCTTTCGCAGTATTCGCGCTTCTGCTCGTCGCTCACATCTACGTTCACGGGCAGGATGATTCGATCGCGGTGTTGCGGTCTGAACCCGCTATAGTGGCTGAAAGCAAGACGGAAGCGGCCTCAGAAAGCAATGTCCCAGCGCCGGCTATACCGACCCGGCCGGACCTGACGCGTGTTGGCGTCCAAACTACGGATACAGTTCCTCTCTCACTCGACGACGCGATCAGACGGGCTCTGCAAAACAACAACAGCATCGAGTTTTCGCGTGACGATGTGCGCTTCCAGGAAACGCAGATCACCTCGCTCCTCGGCACGTACGATCCGGTATTCACAGTATCCCCCACCCTGACAAAAAGCTCCGCGACGGGTCAGCAGTCCACGAAAGATTTCAACATTAGCAGCAACTTTTCACAGTTCCTGCCCACGGGCGGCAACTATACCGCGTTCTTCAACAACGCCCGTAACGAAAATGCCTTCACTCAGGCTCAGGTTACGTCAGGTTCGCTTACAGGCGGCACAAGCGCGATCTATTCGTCGAACTACGGAATTCGATTCACACAGCCGCTTTTCCGCAACCGAGGAATCGATAACACTCGTCGCAATATTCGCATAGCTCGTCGGAGGCTCGAACAGACCGATGCGGACTTCCGCCGTCAGGCTATCGAGACAATCTCCCAGGTCCAGCGTGTTTACTGGGATCTCGTTTTCGCACTCCGTGATCAGCAAAATCGAGTCGCAAATCTGGAGTTGACGCGTGAAAATCTCCGCCTGATAGAAGCTAGGATAGCCGCCGGAGCCGCCGCGCCCTTGGCACGTGCAGAGGTCGAGACAGAACTTGCGAATCGCGAAGGCGATTTACTCATCGCCACCCAGCAGGTCGCAATTAACGAGAACGCATTAAAGCAATTGATGCTCCGCGAGGCGTTTTCGCCTGAGTGGTCACAGTCGATAGTACCGACCGAGCAATTCGTGTTCGACCAGGAACCGATTAGCCTAGATGTTGCCGTCAAAGACGCGATCGACAACCGATTCGAACTTCGCAGGCTTCGCTTCGCTCGCGACATTAACGAGATCGACATCGAGTTCTTCCGCAACCAGACGCGGCCGCAGATCGACCTCAACACGTCATTCAGCCTCGTCGGACTCGCGCGGAGTGGGCCGAACGAAGAGTTCACCTCAAACTTCTTCACATCGCAGCAGGACCTCGCACTGCTCGCTGGACTCAATCAGGTTCGCGGCCTCCCTGCTGTTAACCTGCCGCAGATCAATAATCCGACTGTCGTATTTCCGCCTGCCCCGTCATTTTTATTCGGCGGATTCGGCCAGGCGCTTGCAAACACCTTCAGAAGCGATGCCCCGAATTGGTCGGTCGGCGTGACCATTTCCTTTCCCCTGCGAAACAGGACCGCACGGGCAAACCTCGCCGGAGCTCAGATCCAGCGCAACCAACTCGACACACAAATGCGTTCACAGGAGCAAGTCGTCATTGTCGAGGTCCGCAATGCTGTTCAAGCTGTTGAGACAGCACGCCAGCGTGTGCTCATAGCACGCAGGGCCCGCGAGAATGCTCAAATTCAGCTCGACGGCGAGCGACGCCTTGTGGAGTCAGGTCGTTCGACCACGTTCCTGCTGTTTCAGCGAGAGAATGCCTTGGCTAACGCTCGTAATGCCGAGATCAGAGCCGAAACAGATTACAACAAGGCTCTTTCCGACCTTCAAAGGGCCACGTCATCCACTTTCCGCGCCAACAACATCATTGTAGACTCGCCCGCAGACGATAATTGATCCACGTCGTATCGCATCGCGGCCCGCAGCTGCAACCGGCTGTGGGCCGCCGTTTTGCGTTTCTACTTAATTCTGCGAAAATCTTTTCCAGTGAAGATCTCCGCCAGCATCATCGTCTTAAATGAAGCGAAGAACATCCGGGAACTGTGCGAGACCGTTGCATGGGCAGATGAGATCATTATCGTGGATACCGATTCGACCGACGGCACTGCCGCGATAGCTGCAGAATATACAGACAAAGTCTTAAATCGGGAATTCTTTGGGTTTAAGGACAAACACGAGTTTGCAGATGCACATACCACCGGCGACTGGATCTTCTGGATCGACGCCGACGAACGCGTCACCCCGGAACTGCAACAGTCGATCTTGGCATTAAAGGAACGTTCCGACCTGCCGGATGGCTTCAAGATCGCAAGGCGGACTTGGTACATGGGCCGCTGGATCAAACACGGCGGCTGGTATCCTGACTATCAGATGCGTCTCTACCGCAAAGATAAGAGCTATTGGGACGGCATTGCTCCGCACCAAACCGCACGAGTAGACGGACGCGTGGAAACGCTTAAAGGCGAATTGCTCCATTACACAAAGGACGATCTCGCCGAGCACCACCGCGTGACCGGGCTTTACGCCCGACTCGCAGCTGACCACATGGCAGAGAATCGCAAGACTTCGGGACCGGGAAAGATCTTTTGGCGGCCCGTCGCTGCGTTTGTCCGAACGTATATATTGAAACAAGGGTTCCGCGATGGAACGCAGGGCTTGATCATTGCAATGTTCACCGCGTACGGCGTCTTCTTGAGATACGCAAAGATCTGGGAGAAAGATGTGCCTAAAGAATCGAATGGCGTGGACGCTGCACACGATTCAACGATTTAGTTCCGAGATAGCGGCAGACACGCTCCCTTGCTAGCAGCACAGAAACAAATGAATAATTTCTGGAAACACCGCAACGTTTTCGTCACCGGAGCTACGGGCTTTATAGGTGCAAATCTCACCGCACGCCTAGTTCGTGAAGGTGCTTCCGTGACTTGCCTCGAACCCGACCGTAAGAATCATAGCTCGCTCAGCCTACTCGGTCTGCATTCTTCCGTCAGGACGGTAAGCGGCTCGATCGACGATATGCCCTTGCTTGAACGAGTTCTCGATGAGTCCAAGATCGACGCCGTCTTTCATCTCGCCGCTCAGTCGATCATTGGGGACGCTAACCGTTCGCCGATCCAAACATTCGAAACGAATATCCGCGGCACCTACCTGCTCCTCGAAGCATGCCGCCTAAACGGTAACGTTAAACGTATCGTTGTAGCATCAAGTGACAAGGCTTATGGTAGCCATAAACAGCTGCCCTACATGGAAGATTTCGAACTCAAAGGTGAGTTCCCTTACGACGTCTCCAAAGCTTGCACGGACATGCTGGCACGATCATACTACGCGGCCTTCCGTTTGCCCGCCTCCGTCTCTCGCTCAGCCAATGTTTATGGTCCCGCCGATGTGAACCTTTCAAGGGTCATACCCGGCACAATTCTTTCTGTACTTGCAGGCGAAAACCCTATCATTCGCAGCGACGGCACCCCGATCCGCGAGTTTATATATATCGATGACGTGGTCGATGCTTATCTGCTGGTAGCGGAGAACATCCAGAAGACCCAGGGTCAAGCGTTTAATTTCGGCACCCGGGCTCCCGTCAACATCCTCGACCTTGTGAACAAGATAATAAGCCTATGCGGAATGTCGGAAAAGGTAGTGCCCAGCGTCCAGCTTTCGGATAAGATAAAGGGTGAGATCGACGAGCAATATATTTCGGGTGATAAAATGGAGAAGGTATTTGGCTGGCGGTCGCAAACGAATCTGGATGCCGGACTAGCAAAAACGATCGACTGGTACCGAGCGAATGCTGACCGGCTAAAACGTGAGCCGAGCCAAATAGCAACCAAAGAATTCACCCACTCATCATAGAGTTACAATTATCAAGGCGGTGCCTGGTCCCGCGGGAGATTCAATGAAACTGTCTACAATTCCGGCGATCCTTTGCTCTCTAGCATTCCTCTCGGGCTCCGAAGTACTCGCCCAAAAGGGCGTCGACAACCAGACGGAGAAGATCAGAGAAGATTCGCGCACAAACGCTCGCGGCTCCGACGTTACGCGCGTTTTC
>JACDAK010000010.1 GCA_013695495.1 Blastocatellia bacterium
GATGATTCATCACCGATTCAATAGCTCGTTTGTCCCCTGAACACGCTTCTTCAAAGCCTTTTAATGAATCTACGCTGAAACCCTCTCGCAAAATATAATCTTCAAAATTGACAAAAGTCGGCCAAAAGATGGAAGCATATCCGACTGCTAAAGAAAACGATCCTAAACAACCGATCCACGACTCCAGATCGATGCCCGAGCCATCATTCCAAGCTGATAGTTCCTCCTGCATGCTTTCTGGAGTTTTCACATTTGATCAAAGTCATATTGGCTTCGCCGATGTTAATAACTGATTTCTCAACCACCCGATACTGCCGTGAAAACTGCCAGCGTGTCGCCTTCCTTTATCTCCGTCTCGCGCTCGACGTATACCTCGTTGAGAGCGAAGAGGAGTTTGTGTTTTCCGAGGCCGGGATTCGCTTGTTTGAGTTGTTCGAGCACGCCGCCAACGGTCGCTCCGTCCACAAGATCAATCTCGATCTCACGCTTTCCCACCGCATCGGCCGTGGCTCCGAAGAATAGAATGCTTATACTTGTCGGCTTTTCATTCGTCCGCATGGTTCACGACTCGAACTCGGAACGTGACAGGCCTGATTGGCGGATTATAGATTGGAGCGTGCCGATGCGAATTTCAGAATGGAGCGGCACTGGAACGGTGACGGTAGAGCTATCCACCTTCATTTGCATAATGACGTGACTACCCTTTTGACGCACATTTTCGAAACCGTGCTTTGCCAATATCTGACAGACCTCTCTGCCTGAAAGGTTACGCAAACGCCCCAACTTCGACCTCCATCGGCGTGATATAAACCTCAGGATTCAGGCGATCTGCTATTTCATTTGGATCCGCACCTTCGAAAAACAATTCGACCGCTTCGCGAAGATTTTCACGGGCTTCTTCCACTGTGTCACCTTGGCTGGCGATATCCAGTTCGGAGCAAAGCGATACGAAACCTTCGCTCTCTCGCCAGATCGTTGCAGTTAGTGTTCTTAGCATTGTTAATTCTCCTCAACTCATTAGGCATTATCTCATAAACACTTCATTTGATCGCGCCTTGGATCGGGCTCGAGGCCGAGGCGTAGAGGCGTTTTGGCATTCGGCCGGAAAGGTAGCCGAGGCGGCCGGCTTGGACGGCTAGTTTCATTGCGGTCGCCATTTGGGCGGCGTCTCCGGCTTCGGCGATGGCGGTGTTCATCAGTATTGCGTCGGCTCCGAGTTCCATTGCGATCGCCGCGTCCGACGGAACGCCGACTCCGGCATCGACGATGATCGTCGCGTCGGGAAGTTGTTCACGCATGATCCGCAGGTTCGACGGATTCTGCACGCCCATTCCCGAACCGATCGGCGCAGCCAACGGCATCACCGCCGGACAGCCGGCATCGAGCAGCTTTTTCGCCATTATCAGGTCGTCGGTGAAATACGGCAGCACGATGAACCCCTCTTTTACTAAGATCTTGGCGGCTTCGAGGGTTTGTTCGTTATCGGGCAGCAGGGTGATCGGATCGCCGATCACCTCAAGTTTGATCCACTCGGTGCCGAGGGCCTCGCGGGCAAGGCGAGAAGTTCTGATCGCGTGTTCCGCGTCGAAACAACCTGCGGTATTTGGCAAGATCTGCATTGCCTGGTCAAGGTGATCGAGAAACGATTCCGTTTTCCGATCAAGCGGAACTCTATTGACCGCGACGGTAACCATCTGGGCACCCGAAGCCTTATGCGCGGCCTTCATCTCATCGAACGACCGATACTTGCCGGTTCCGATGATCAAACGCGAACCAAATTCCTTCCCACCCAAAACAAACGTATCTTTCATTTGTATCCGATTCTCACGCAAAGCACGCAGGAAACGCAAAACTCTAACCGCCGCCGACGAAGTGAATAACCTCTATTTGATCTGCGTCTCCAACCCGGACGTTTTCCCAATTTCGGCGCGGAACGACCTCTTTATTAACCTCCACCGCGACCCTCTGTCGTGGCAATGAAAAAAGATCGAGCAGCCGGTCAAGTGTGACCTCGCTGTCGATCTGTTTTTTTTCGCCGTTCAAAATTATCTCAACCATGGTTAAGACAATTTTCGCTGACGGGCGTTAATAAAGCAAAATCAGCAGTGATCGATCGGACGGCGCATCTGCACCTCTTCGCCGTCGATGATGGCGCGGACGATCACTGCAGCACGGCCGGTCGTGAAAGACGGCAAGTCGACCTCTATACGCGCTATGCCGTTGCGGTCGGTGATCGTATGGTACAGCTGCGGACGAAAACTCGAGCCCATGATCTTGACCATTATTTGTGCATCGCCGACCACCCGTTTGCCTGATCCGCGACAGAGCAAGAAACCTAGTGACGTGTGCTCGCCTGCTTTTAGCCGCTTAGCGCCGAGAAATTCGAGGCTCAGCTTCTCGTTGGCGGGACGATCGGTACCAGCCATGCTGCCCACGATTGCAACAGCGTCGCTCGGGATGAAGATGTCCGGTTCGATCACGTTGATCACCTCGACAAGCGGGCCTTCGTCGTCACCGCTAAGTTTCTCAAATGACGCGACCTCAGGTTTCGGAATTGAGGTATTAAAGCCGCCCGGTTCGAAATCTGCAGGGTTGGTTTGCGGCGAAGGAATCGGAATGGATTCAGTGGGCAGATTAAAGGTCGTAACGGCGGTCGCTTTCACGCTCACGTTCGAGTTGCGGCGGCCTGCATCACGCACTGTCATTTTCTTCAGCTCTTCTATTCGGCCGGCCTGCACGGCTGCGCAAATAAGCTTGTGCTGCTTCTGCAGTCTTTCGCGAAGTGCATCTTCGCTGAAGTTCTCATGTACTAGATCATCGTAGGGGGCACGTTTGCTCGCGAGGATGGTGCCCCGGTTGTAGACAAGAGACAGAATCATAGGCTTCGCAAGGCCCTTGTCTTCCGTCTGCACGTGATAGGTTACGCCGTCGAATTCTATATCTGTATTGAAGCCGGTGATCACAATGTTGGTAAGAGAAAGCGAAACGAGAAAGTTGATGAGGAATGGGAAAACGCTGGCTAGAGAGCCATTTATAAAGCTAACACACGGCTTTGCAGAAGGTCAATCGAAATATCGAGACGCGGTATATATTAAGCTCGGGAAAACGACCGAACACATATGCCGATGTGCCTTGACACCTCATAGGCGTTAAATTACGATGGATTTTGTGCCAAAATTCTCAAGCTCTTAGGGAAATTATGCCGTTCCCGTGCCCGTGTGACGGATGGCAGATCCGGCAATCCTCGAGGAAATAATGTCAGAATTCAGCCTAATGGACTGGGCCCCGATCGGGCTAATGTTTCTGGTTGCAGTGGGTTTTGCTGCGAGCCAGTTACTGGTGACCCAGCTCATCGGCCCGCGAAAGCGGACGGCGACGAAGCTGATGCCCTACGAATCAGGCAAGGACCCGGTGGGAAGTGCACGCGACCGTTTTTCCATTAAGTTTTACATTGTAGCTGTAACCTTCCTGCTTTTTGACCTTGAGATACTGTTCATGATCCCGTTTGCGGTCGCCTTCAAAAGCTTGATGGGCCTCGAGCGTGCGACCGGAGTTCTTTACGGGACCGTGGCATTCGTTGGGATCATGATCTTTTTGGTCACGGTTGTTGTTGGGTTGATCTATGACTGGCGGAAAGGTGCTTTCGATTGGAGTTCTGTTGCACGGCAATCGGCGAAGTCGCGTGCCTATCAGATGCGTACGCGCCATGAGCTTCATGACGGTACGGGCGAACTGAAAAGGGCCGCGTAGTTTTTGGCATCGCGAAAGCGGCTATCTTAATCCAAATTTGTATGGGATTAGAGAATAATTTATTGGAGTCTTTGCCTGACGTGCTGACCGTCAGGCTTGACGCGGTCATTAATTGGGCGCGTAAATCAAGCCTATGGCCCGCGACGTTTGGATTGGCATGCTGCGCGATCGAGATGATGAACACGGTCTCAGCCCGTAACGACCTTTCCCGATTCGGAGCTGAAACTTTTCGGGCATCGCCGCGGCAGGCCGACGTGATGATCGTTTCCGGCCGCGTTTCACGGAAGATGGCTCCGGTTCTGAGAAGAATTTACGACCAGATGCCGGAACCCAAATGGGTGATCTCGATGGGAGCCTGCGCGACCTCGGGCGGGGTTTTTGACAACTACGCGATCGTTCAGGGCGTTGACAAGATAGTTCCGGTGGACGTGTACGTGCCCGGGTGCCCACCGCGGCCTGAAATGCTTATTCACGCCATCATGATGCTTCAGGAAAAGATCATGAACGAATCGGTCAAGGACCGCCGCGACACGATCGAGTCTGAGTCGCGCCAGTCGCTCGTGCCGGGCACGCTGCCGATCACTGAAGGCACGGCTGCCGAGAAGATCACTGAAGCTGAAGTGGCACAAAATCAGGTATCACGTCCATACACGATTCCTTCGCGGCACGAGAAACGGCGGAGCTCGTAACAAGTAAATGACTGAGAAACTCCACGAGTATGTCGAAATGTTAAAGGTGCGCGATTCGGCATGGGTCGCGGACGTTAAAGATGCATTTGGCGAAGTGACGGTAACGGTCCCCGGAGAGGCGATCGAGTCCGTTTGTCATTACCTTCGTGACGACGCAGGTTTTGATATGCTCGCGGATCTTTGCGGCTGTGATCGCGGTCCTGAAGATGATCCGAGATTCGAGGTGAACTATCACCTCTTTTCTACGATCCACTACGACCGGCTTCGGCTGAAGGTGCTTTTATCTGAAGATGCTGCGAAGGTGCCGACGGTGACGGGCGTGTGGAAGACGGCTGATTGGCACGAGCGCGAAACGTTCGACCTCTTTGGGGTCGTTTTTGATAATCACCCGGACCTGCGTAGAATACTGCTTCCTTCCGACTTTGACGGATACGCATTGAGAAAGGATTTTCCGCTCCGAGGTTACGAGCCGTATAGCATGAACTAAGTTCGAGTTTGACGGTGTCTGCTGCTTTTCGTGCGGCATTGCCTAGTTCGTTATGAGCACTGCAGTTGAAAACATTCCCGGAAGCTTCGAGGCGGCTGACCCGTCGCTGGAATCGCAGATGACGCTGTCGATGGGGCCGCAGCACCCTTCGACACATGGCGTCCTTCGTTTGGAACTGAAGCTTGACGGTGAACTGGTGGTGAAAGCCACTCCCGATATCGGCTATCTCCATACGGGGATGGAAAAGCTCTTTGAGTACAAGAAATACCAGCAGGGAATCGTGATCACTGACCGGATGGATTATCTAAATCCGCTCGGCAACAACCTGGCGTACGTAATGGCGGCGGAGAAGCTGCTGCAGATAGAGATCCCGGAGCGAGCCCAGGTTGTTCGCGTTCTGATGTGCGAACTGCAGCGGATCGCATCGCACATGGTTTGGCTCGGGACGAGCGCATTGGACCTTGGTGCGATGAGCGTGTTCTTCTTTTGCTTTCGGCAGCGTGAAAAGATACTGAACCTGATCGAGGCGGCGTCGGGCGGACGTATGACGCCGAGCTATTTCCGTATAGGCGGTTTGATGATGGACCTGCCGGCGGGGTTTGATAATCGGGTTCGGCAGTTCATGGAAGACTTCCCGGACGCGCTTGATACGTTTGAGACGCTCGCCACGGGCAACACTATCTGGCAGAGCCGCACAAAAGGCGTCGGGTACATCAGCAAAGAAGATGCGATCAGCTGGGGATTGACCGGCCCGTGCCTTCGCGGCAGCGGGGTTGGGCTCGATCTGCGGCGGCATAACCCCTACACGGGCTATGAGACGTATGACTTTGAGATCCCGGTTGAAACGGATGGAGACGTGTGGGCGAGGTTCCGCGTCAGAATGCGTGAACTATACGAATCGCATAAGATCGTCCGTCAGGCGCTGGAACGCTTGAAGCCGGGGCCAATAAAATCGGACGCACCAAAAGTCGTTTTACCCGACCGCGACGATATGCGGAAGCACATGGATTCGCTCATTCATCACTTCCTTATCGTTGCCGAAGGATTTAACGTACCCGAGGGCGAGGTCTATATGCCGATCGAAGCGTCAAAAGGCGAACTCGGGGTGTATATGCGTTCGAACGGCGGCCCGAAACCCGACCGCGTACACTTCCGCGGCCCCAGTTTCGTCAATCTCTCGGCGTTGCCAGTTATGAGCGAGGGCGAGATGATCGCCGACGTCGTGGCAGTTATCGGAAGTTTGGACATCGTTTTGGGAGAAATCGACAGGTAAGTATGAACAGTGAGCATTCAGATCGATTTCAAGGCGAGGTCATTGGACTTCTTCATAAGCTCATTGCCAGAACAGGTGAGTACGACACTCACTTTCAGACGGTGCGAGAGCAACTGCGGATCATCGATCGTCGGGCAATGGATATTGAGTCGACCGTGATCGATCTTAAAAAGCGACTTACGTCGATAGAGTCGATGGTGAAGGCAACGTAGACGCGAGTGCATGATATAGAGGTCGAGGCTAAGAGCTGCGGCGAAATCTCGAATCTCTTGATCAAAAAATCGGTCCCGTGGATAAGGTTTGGACGCGCGTGGGTGAAATAGAGAGCCGAGCCCAGCAGTTGGAAGATCAGTTGGCCGCTTAGAGTATGGCAGCAGCAACACCGACCAGTTATACAGACCAGATCGAGTACACCAATGAGATGGCGGAATTTTCGCCAGAAGTGGTGGAAGAGATGCGTTCGCATGTTGCGAAGTATCCGCCCGAGCGTAGCCGCTCGGCGTTGATCCCGCTGCTGTTCGTCATTCAGCGTGAGCGTGGCTGGATCGATAATCCAGGTGTGAATTATTTGGCGAAGTTTTTGAATATTGAGGTCACGGACGTCTGGGAAACGGCAACGTTCTATTCGATGTTCAACCTGAAGCCGGTCGGCCGCCATCACATCCAGATCTGCAAAACACTGTCGTGCAAGATCATGGGTGAACCCGAGATAACCGGGCATATTTGTTCGAAGCTTGGAATAAAGCCGGGCGAGACGACCGCCGACGGCAAGTACACTGTCTCGCTGGTTGAGTGCCTCGGCAGCTGCGGGACGGCGCCGATGATGCAGATCGGGTTCGATTTTCATGAGGACCTGACGATCGAGAAGGTTGATGGAATGCTTGATGAGTTGGCGTAAGTAAAGATTCTTTGGTCAGCACGTATGACCCGACCCGTATGGAGATAAAGGCAATAGGGTGCGAACCGCTTCAGCTAAAACGGGTGCTCATTGAGAATGGGCACACGCTTGAGGTGTATCGCGAGACCGGCGGGTACAAATCACTGGAGACGGCCTTTGGAATGTCTGCCGACGCGATCATCCAGGAGGTCAAGGATTCGGCTCTACGCGGACGCGGCGGCGCGGGCTTTCCGACAGGGATGAAGTGGTCTTTTGTTCCACGCGATTCGCCTAAAGAGAAGTACATAGTTTGCAACGCAGACGAGTCGGAGCCAGGGAGCTTCAAAGACCGCTATCTTTTGGAGGGCGACCCTCATGCACTGATCGAGGGGATGCTCATTGCCGGGTTCGCTCTCGGGGCTGCAACGGGATACATCTATTACCGCGGCGAGTATAACTACCTGATCGATATTATGGACGAGGCACTTCGTGAAGCACGCGAGGCTGGCCTCCTCGGCGAAAATATTCTGGGCTCCGGGTTTTCGATGGAGATCCACACGCACACCGGTGCGGGTGCTTATATCTGCGGCGAAGAGACCGCGTTGCTATCGTCGCTAGAGGGATTTCGCGGCCACCCGCGGATGAAACCTCCTTTTCCGGCGGTAGAGGGGCTATATGCTTCGCCGACGGTCGTAAACAATGTCGAGACGCTTACCAGCGTTCCGCAGATCATCGAGATGGGCGGGATCACGTGGCGGGACCTGGGAACGGAGAAGTCAGGCGGGACGAAGTTATGGTCGATCAGCGGGCATGTAAAGAAGCCCGGCGTTTATGAACTTCCGATGGGTTATGCCGATATGGAGAAGTTCATCATGGAAGACTGCGGCGGCATGCTGCGGGATGACAAGAAGCTTAAGGCCGTGATCCCGGGCGGTTCGAGTGTCTATATAATGAACGCCGGCCAGATCGTCGGGAAAGGCGTAACTCTCGATTACGAAGGGCTTGTTGAAGCAGGGTCGATGCTTGGAACCGGCGGGATGATCGTGATGGATGAGACGGTCGATATCATGGAATCGACCAAGAACTTGACCGAGTTCTACAAGCATGAGTCCTGCGGGTGGTGTACACCTTGCCGAGAAGGAACGGACTGGCTTGTGAAGATCTTTGACCGGATCTCGGCCGGAGGCGGCAGGCCGGAAGACGCACAGCTGCTGCTTGATATTTGCGACAACATCGAAGGGAAGAGCTTTTGCCCGCTGGGTGATGCAGCGGCGTGGCCAATACAGAGCGCAGTGAAGCGATTTCCCGAGGACTTCCGTCACTGGCTTATAACAAAAACGAACGGCGATTTAAATTAGAGGTAAAACAATAATGGGAAAAGGCGACAAGCGAAGTAAACGAGGAAAGATATTTGCGGGCAGTTACGGCAAGACGCGGCCGAAGAATAAGAAGAAGAACGTCCCCACTGACGGGGCGAAATCGTCCGAGAAAAAGGGGTAGCGATCGGCTCGTGACGAGCGAACACGCGGAATGTCAATAGAACCAATAAAAATAACGATAAACGGTAAGGAAGTTGAGACCGAGAAAGGTGCGGTCTTGATCGACGTGTGCCGTGAGAACGATAACAATATTCCGTCGTTTTGTTATTACCAGGACCTGACGCCGCAGGCTTCGTGCAGAATGTGCTTGGTGCGCATCGATAAGATGCCGAAGCTGCAGACGTCGTGCACGATCAAGTGCACAGACGGCATGGTAGTAACGACGCAGAGTTCCGAAATTGAAAAAGCCCAGCGGGCGATGGGCGAGTTTCTGCTCGCGAATCATCCCCTCGACTGTCCGGTTTGCGACCGCGGCGGTGAATGCGAACTGCAGGAGGTCATATTCGACTGGGGCGATGTTGAAGAGCGGTTTACGGAATATAAGAATGTTCAGCCGGAGAAATATCTTTCACCGATAGTCGCTAACGATCCGCAGCGGTGCATTTTGTGCAAACGATGTACGCGGGTTTGCGATGAGTGGATGGGCGAGGACGCGATCGAAGCCGGCAACCGTGGAGTAAACACAGTGATCGGCACGTACGGCGGATGGCTTAACTGTTCGCAGTGTGGGAATTGTATTGAAGTTTGCCCCACCGGTACTCTGTTGGACGGCGTCTACCGGCACGAAACGCGGCCCTGGGAACTTGATCAAACGATATCAACCGACACGTATAGCTCCGACGGTATGCAGTTGAGCATCGGCTCAAGAATGGGCGAGGTGCATCGGATCGTCGCCCGCGACCGATATGTGAACGGACTGAACGGCGAGTTTCTCGACGTAAAGGCACGATTTGCGCACGAGTTCATCAACCACCCCGACCGCATCAAGACGCCGCTGATCCGTTACTCAAAAGGCGGGAAGCTTATACCCGCGACGTGGGATAACGCGATCAAGTTTGCAGCAGAGCGGCTGAATGAATATCGCGGAAGCATTGGTGTAGTCGCGAGCCCGCGAATCACCAATGAGTCGATCTTTGCGCTCGGCCGATTCGCTCAAGAGATCGGTGCGGACA
Source organism: Blastocatellia bacterium (assembly GCA_013695495.1). Classification (GTDB taxonomy): domain Bacteria; phylum Acidobacteriota; class Blastocatellia; order Pyrinomonadales; family Pyrinomonadaceae; genus OLB17. Next base: position 9,628 of record JACDAK010000010.1, read on the forward strand.
GCCAGGTGGCGGTGTCAGATAGGCAAAGCATGGCGGCGTTCTACGCGAACATGAGCGTTCCGCTTTGTTCCCATAAGGACATCCGCCACGCATCGACGATCATTTTGATCGGCGGCGAGCCTGAAGAAGAGCAGACCTATACCGCAAAGCAGATCCGTCAGGCGGTGAGAAACGGGGGAGCCAAGTTCATTGTCGTTAATGAGACGCCGATTCGGTTGAAGACGCAGGCTTCGCAGTTCGTCCATTTAAATCAGGGTTCGTATGACCCGTTTGCCCTAGCGTTCGCCCAGCCCGATGCGGTTCGAGCAACGGCGGACACAATGGGGGTTGAGGCTTCGGAGTTTGAGGAGCTGTTTGACGCCATAAACGCAACCGAAGGTGACCTGATCGTGATGGTCGGCAACGATCTTTCGCCGGCGGCACAGGCCGCGATCGCCGGTTGCGCGGCGATGTTGGGAACTGAATCTCGACGAGTTCTGCTTCATCCGTTGCCGCACTATAACAACTCCGCTGGTGCCATTGATATCCTGCCCAATGCGGCAAGCGTGGCCGACGTTACGTCTGCGTCTAAGGCATTCTTAATAGCCGGAAGCCTGCACGAACCGTCGGTGCTTTCAGGGGCGGACTTCGTCGCGGTGCAGGAGTTGTTCCTGACGGAGACCACGGAATATGCCGACATTGTGTTTCCTGCTGCTTCGTTTGCTGAGGTTGACGGGACATTCACCAACAATGCCGGGAATGTGCAGAGGGTACGAAAGTCGATCGAGCCGATCCATCAATCGAAACCCGACTGGATGATCACCGCCCTTTTGGCCCGCGAGTTGGGGCACGATCTCGGGTTTGAGTTCTCGGCGTCCGGCGTCTTTCGGGCACTGGCTGAGTTCGTTCCGCAATATGAGGGGCTGCGATATCCGGACATGAAAGACGAAAGTCGTCCGGCGGTTATCAAGCACCAGATCGCTGTGCAGCCCGATATTTCTGCAGCCATTGCTGCTCTGGAAGACAGCGTGAGCGGAATGGCACTAGGTCGCGGTAAGAATGACGTGATGCCGCCGATTGGGCATAAGCTTCACCGCATCACTACGATGACGGGCAAGACGGCGCAATTTCATCTGCTGGCGAACGGGAATCCGAAGCCTGACAACCTGCTGGTCGGGCCGCTCGATCAATTTAATCTGGACGGCTCACGAAAGGAAACAGCAGAAACAACAGAAGCAGCAGTTGTCGGCGTAGGGGACCGGGCACACATAGGGGTCAACAACTAGTCTTTATGGAATCAGCGTTGGAAACTGCATTTCCGTTCATTGTATACAGCGTTGGGATACTGCTTGCCTTTCAGGGCGTGTTGATGATCGTTGCGTATACGGTTCTGGCCGAACGCAAGGTTCTAGGATGGATCCAGGGAAGGATCGGGCCGAACCGAGTGGGTCCTTGGGGCGTACTCCAGCCTTTCGCCGACCTTCTGAAATTCATATTCAAGGAAGACCTCGTACCTGACAAATCGACCAAGTTTGTATATTTTCTTGCGCCGCTTGTTGCGTTGACCTGTGCGCTGCTCCCGATCGCTTTGTATCCATTCGGACCGCGCATTGCTGATCCATTGGGCTGGCTGGTGCCGTACACGGCGGGCATCCCCTACTTGGGGGATGCTGTGCCATGGATCGCCGAACGGGCCATAAACATGCCGTTGACGATCGCACAGCTTGATGTCGGCGTACTTTTCATACTCGCTATAACATCGGTCGGGGTTTACGGTATTGCGCTTGCGGGCTGGTCGTCGAACAATAAGTATTCGCTGATGGGCGGACTCAGATCGTCGGCACAGATGATCTCTTATGAGCTCGCGATGGGAGCTTCGATCATTGGTGTCGTGATACTTGCCGGGACGCTGGACCTGAATGGCATTATCCAGGCACAGTCAGCCGGCCCGTGGTACATGCGGTGGTACATCATTCCGCAGTTCATCGGGTTCATGGTATTCCTGATCGCGGCGTTCGCTGAGACCAACCGTGTGCCGTTCGACTTGCCGGAAGCGGAAACAGAACTCGTCGCGGGTTTTCATACTGAGTACAGCGCACTGAAGTTCGCACTTTTCTTCATGGCGGAGTACGTAAACATGTTCACTGTTTCCGTACTGTGCACCGTGCTTTTCTTGGGCGGGTGGTACACTCCGGGCCTCAGCTATTTGTTCCCTGTTGGGTCAATACCCTACGCACTTGCGAGTCACGTGACGTTCCTTTTGAAGATATTCGCTTTCCTGTTTCTGTATATTTGGATTCGCGGGACGCTGCCGAGATTCAGGTTTGATCAATTGATGAGCTTTGGCTGGAAGTTTTTGTTGCCTGTCGCGATCGGCAATGTGATATTGACGATCGTGATCGTTTATCTCCTGAACATGTAATCTCCGGCTGACCGGTGACGACTTAAATGGTTTCAACCGTTATATTCTTTCTTTTCGCCGGGTTCGCGATCGCGTGCGCCATCTCGATGGTGTATCACAAGAACCCGCTTTATAGTGCCATTTCGCTGATCGGCGTTTTCATCGCGCTCGCCGGTTTATACGTTACGCTCGCGGCCACGTTCATTGCAGTAACGCAGATATTGGTTTACGCAGGAGCGATCATGGTGCTTGTGGTATTCGTCATCATGCTTTTGAATCTTGATGAGGACAAGCCGCTTAATAGGCTGCGCTATCTTTATGTGGTTGGTGCAGGGTTGGGTGTCGCACTTCTTGCTCAGACGTTCTTTATCTTCTACGCGGTATTGAAAACGCCGAAGTCACCTGCCGATCCCGATTCGCTTGCGGGAAGCCCGATGTCGATCGGGCAGGCGATGTATACGGAGTATCTGTTGCCGGTCGAGATCGTGGGCGTGATGCTTTTGATGGCGATAATAGGTGCGGTGATCCTGGTGAGGCGAATGGAGCAGCCTGAAATGGAGGCGGTCATCGAGCAGGAATCAGAGAATCGGATCGAATAGGTTTTTAAGGCCGTTCGCAGCAGCCGAAGGCCCGGATCATTAGAAACATGGAACCAAGCTTAGAAAGCTATCTGGCCCTTTCAGGCATTCTGTTTACGATAGGCGCCGTTGGCGTCATCTATAAGCGCAATGCGATAGGGGTTTTTATGTGCATCGAGCTAATGCTCAACGCTGTAAACCTGACGTTCGTTTCCTTTTCTCGTTACTATGGTGATGCGACGGGGCAACTGTTCGTATTTATGGTGATGAGCGTGGCAGCAGCCGAGGCCGCGGTCGGCTTGGGAATCATAATCGCATTTTTCCGTAACAGGATCTCGGTTGATGTAGACGACGCGAGTATTTTGAAGTTTTAGCTTCTTGAATGATTGAGAACAATCTTTTAACCGTAATAATCTTCGCTCCGCTCGCCGGTGCTGTCATCAATTGGCTGATCGGCGGCCGGCTGCGAAGTGAGATGTTCAGCGGCATCGTCGCCTGCGGTGCGATTGCAGTGTCTACGGTAGCGGCGTTCATGATCGCTTTCGGAATCGGCACATCACACGGTGGTGCGTTGTTCATTGATCAGCCGGTGCTGTCGCATATCTGGACATGGATCAATGTCGCGGGATTCCGTGCGGACTTCGCTCTCGGCATGGATCCGCTTTCGGGCGTTTATGCGTGTTTCATAACGTTTGTAGGGTTGCTAATCCATATCTTCGCAACCGGCTACATGCATGGCGACAAAAGTTTTTACCGGTTTTTCGCCTATCTAAATCTTTTCATGTTCGCGATGCTCACGTTGATACTCGCGGACAACTTTCTGCTGATGTTTGTCGGGTGGGAAGGTGTCGGGCTGTGTTCCTATCTGCTTATCGGGTATTACCTCAAGCGTAATGAAGCTCGCGAGGCCGCGAAGAAAGCGTTCGTAATGAACCGGATCGGCGACTGGGGTGTGCTGATGGGGATCTTTCTCATCTTTACCCTTACGGGCTCGATCTCGTTCTACGACAAGATCGTCGATGGCGAGCAGGTGCAGAGTGTCTTTACCTTCGTTACCACGCAGATGGCGGCCGAACCGTTTACCTGGGGTGCGATCTTGGCAGGCGGGCTAACGTCTGTTGGCGTGCTGCTTTTTATCGGAGCGACGGGTAAATCTGCACAAATACCCCTGCTGACGTGGCTTCCGGACGCCATGGCCGGCCCTACGCCGGTTTCGGCACTCATCCACGCGGCGACGATGGTTACCGCCGGGGTCTATCTGGTCGTACGGGCGAATGCGATCTATCAGTTTGCGCCGACTGCCATGTGGATCATTGCAGTGGTCGGAGCCGCGACGGCGATCTTTGCTGCGACTATCGCGATCGCTCAGAATGACATAAAGAAGGTTCTGGCTTATTCAACCGTTTCGCAGCTCGGATTCATGTTCCTCGCCGCCGGTGTTGGAGCTTTCGTCGTGGCGATATTTCATGTGATGACCCACGCGTTCTTTAAAGCGCTTCTATTCCTCGGTTCGGGCTCGGTTATTCACGGAATGCATCATGAGCAGGACATGCGCCGGATGGGGAACTTGAAGAAATACATGCCGATCACATTCGCCACAATGGCGACCGGTTGGCTTGCTATAGCAGGTATCCCGATCTTTTCGGGCTTTTTCTCAAAGGATGAGATCCTTTACCGAACGTTTTCGGCTGACAAGTATTTTCAGGGCGGAGCGTTTCCCGGAAATGAATATCTCTGGGTCGTCGCTGTCATCACAGCTGTCCTAACGGCGATATACATGACCCGGATGATGATAATGACCTTCTGGGGCACGGAGCGCTGGCGGGAGGCTCCGGGGGCTCTGCCGATCATTGATGATTTGACTGAACCTTCGCGAGCGGAGGAGAACGCCTTCGCTGTAGGTGATGCGGCAGACGCTCAAGTGCCGAATGCTGACGCGCATGCGGAAGAGCATCACGACGATGACGATGACGAGGAACATCATCACGAACTCGCTTCCGATTTTACTCCTCACGAATCGCCTTGGGTGATGACGGTTCCGCTTATTATTCTTGCCGTGCTATCGACATTCGGAGGGTTGATTGGCGTTCCTTATGCAATGAGTTCGCTCTTTGGGATGGGTGATATAAACCAGTTCGAGCACGTGCTGGGCCCTGTCATCGCAAGTGCAGCGACTGCTCCTGCCGATGCGAAATATTTCTTCGCTGCCGCCGCACATTCGGCGGAGGCCATTGCGACGGAGCGTTGGCTGGCTCTGCTTTCGACCGTCCTCGCAATAGCGGGCATCGCGATAGGGTTTGCTCTGTTCTTAAACAAGCCTCTGCGAAAAATGCCGAAGATCATGGAGGAGAAATGGCGCCTTGATGAATTTTATAACGGGTATATCGTCGATCCGCTGACGACGCTGTCGCGGAACGTTCTTTGGAAGGGGTTCGATCTTGGATTTATTGATGGCATCGTCAATGGAATCGGAAGTTTTGTGACCGAGATGGGGGGCGTCGTGCGACGAGTTCAAGTCGGCTACGTGCGCAGTTACGCCGCAATGATCATTCTCGGAGCAATGGTAGTTATCGGTTATTTCATTTTTTACGGTGTTAGGCTCATCGGACAATGAGAACTGCTTTTGATCGCGTCCTAAAGATTTTATTCGTCGTCAGTTTGGCGGCTTCAGCGGCGTTTTCACAGAGCCTGGTTGCCGGCGAATACGACAGCTTGAGATTGGCAGTGGATGATGACGGGATCCTGACCGGTTACTTTCGCGAGACGACCGGTCAGGATGGGAAATGGGCTTCAGTTCGAATGGTTTCAGCGGCCAAATCATACTTCCATGCTGCGGCCGATGTTACGTCCAAGCAGACGGCATATGTCGTCAAAAATAACACCGTAGCCGTATATGGCAT
>JACDAK010000026.1 GCA_013695495.1 Blastocatellia bacterium
GCCAAAGGAAGTTTTGAGGCCGCGCTCCACGCAGCCGGCGTGAGCGAACTTGCCTTCGAAGCGACCGATGCAAAGCACCTTCGTCCAGGCCAGTCCGCCGCTATATCGATGGACGGCGCGGCCATCGGCTTCTTGGGCCGGTTAAATGAAGAAATCTCGGCAAATTATAAGTTTAAACAACCCATCTATGTTGGCGAAATCGATCTTCAAACGATTTTATCAACGCCGGCGGAGCAGGTTGTTTATCAGCCTCTACCGAAGTTTCCTGCGATCGTACGCGATGTTTCGTTCACGATAGACCGCAGCGTCCGCTATGCCGACCTTGAAAAAGAGATCGTGGCGGGCGGCCCGGAGCACTTCCGCCGTGTCCGATTCGTCGACCTCTACCGCGGCAAAGGGCTGGCTGAAATCCAAAGCTCGCTGACTCTGCGGCTTGAGTATCGAAGCGATGATCGGACACTGACCGACTCCGATGTAGATGGCCCTCACGAGGCGCTGATCAGATCTTTGGAAGACCGATTCGCCATCAAACAACGCTAGGGTTTTCCCCGAAACTTACTTGAAGTTTTCGCGAAAACTTTACATAATCGAACGCACAACGAAAATCCCCTCGCAATATGGAGACTGCTTAATGAACGGCTTAACGGGAATGGAGAAATTCTCGCATCTCGAGGATAAGATTTACCTCACCATCGAGTTCGCCAAGCGCATGCGCGAAGAGAACGAGCGTGTAGCAAAGGAAATGGCCGAACTTCGCAAGGCGAACCTGAACCTCGAAGAAGAGAGGAACCGGCTTTCCAAAAAGCTCGAAGGGTTAATGACCGAACGGGATGCGATCCAGTTAAAGGTCGAAGCAATGCTAGACGCAATGACGATGCTCGACCCCGAAGTCGCCGAAGCCGTCGGGAGGTAGTTCCTATGTCAACCGGAAACAACCGAGCAGATTCCGCCGAACAGTCCATCCGGGTCGAGATCTACAATCAGACCTACAGCATTCGTTCGGATGGCGATAACGACTACATCCTCAGGCTAGCCGAGTACGTCGATCGCAAGATGCGCGAGATCGCATCCGGCACTTTAACCGTCGACTCACTCAAAGTCGCCATTCTCGCGGCGCTGCACATTGCCGACGAGTTTCACCAGCTGCAAAACTCACAGGCGCAGACCGACGCCCAACTCGGTTTGCGAAGCTCCGAGTGCAGTGAAATGCTCGACCGCATCCTTAAACACCGCGACGTCGCCCCCCAGCAACTCGAGCGAGAACAATAGCCCTTTTATCTTTTGCCTTGCCTACCCATGTGATAGTATTTAAATAGGCGAAGGGCCAATTCTGCGGTGCCCGTAATCGGACGCACATATAATTGAGCCAACACTTGAATTGCGGGAGGCTAATGCTAAAGTCGGTGCAGTCTTTCTACGAGGGAGACCTGCCATAGGCTTCGGCTTTGATGGCTCGAAAGAGTCAGAAGGCCGCCCACCTGAACATAACAGGTTCAATTCAAGCGTGCGATACGACACTCGCGGATCCCATCGCCAAAATCTTCGAGAGGAGCGAAACAAGCTCCTCTTTTTCATTTCCCTTCTAGTTGGCCTCTTTCAGGAAGTGCCTCTTTGTCTATTTCGTCCTGCTCAAGCTCCGCGACAATTTCCCTCGCCACCTTCGCCTCCTCAAGCGCCAGCGGCAATGTTGAGGCCCGAGCGGATAATTTCTTCAGCGCCATTTCCGAATCCGCCATCCCGCCGCCACGCAATGCCGCCGCCTCGATCATCTGTAGCCGCGACTCAGCCTCTATCAACATGTCCTGAGCTTCATCGCGAATGCCCGCGATCTTAACCTTGTCTTTCTCGATCTCTTCCCTAAAACGCTGGGCATTCTCGGACTTCAGCCCCTTTAATTTCAGCCGCCGCCGCTCGGTCAGCTGCATCTCCCGCCTGGACGACTTCATGATCCGCGAAGCGGTCAGCCGCGAAGCGACTGTTTCCCGGTAAGCATCCAACAGCATCACATCGGCGCGTTCCAGATCTTTCAACGCCTTCTTCTCGTGCGACGTCAGCTCGTTCCTGAACCAATCAAGCTCATCAGCACTGATCCCGCCCGCCGCTATCCGCTCGCGCATCTCTTTCGACCAGTTCGAATGCTTGTAAGCAAAGATCCCCGCAAGAACCAGCCCCTTCAAAAACCCGACCAGAGTTATAACGAATCCGAAAAAAAGGATCGTCGCAGCGGAAGGCGGCGTGGTTGCAAAAAGGACGAACAGGATCCCCGTGACGATCGCCGGCAGGGCCGTTAGGATCACCGGGGCCGCATACGCCGCGACCTTGAGGTTCCGCCCGCGAACCAGTTCCCGCTTGTCTCTCCCTATCTTCTGTAATTCACTCATTTACTTGGATTTACTTTACAAACTGTGGAAACTTATATCAAACTTCGTGCATCAGTAAACTAACAACGCCTTTTCCTATGTTAATATGGACGCTGTCGTAACAAAACGTACGTCTCTTTCATGAAAGGAATAGTTCTAAGGTCACTCGCGGGGGCACTCGCAGCTTACGCGCTTCTGCTCGTTCCGGTCCTGGGGCAGGGCGACCGGCAAAGGGTTCGCACGGTCTCCGTTCCGATCTCGATCTTCACCAAAGCAGAGCTTCGCGCCGGCCAGACGGAGGAATTGCTTGAGGTCGATCGCCTGATCGTCCGTGAAAAGGGCGAAGAAGCACAGATCCTTTCCATCCGAAGCGTCACCGACGCTCCGCTTGCCCTCGCTATCGTCATCCAGGATGACGTCGCTTCCGATTTCAATCTTCATCTCCGCGATCTTCAAACATTCATTCGTGACCTTCCTCGCGGTTCGCGGGTAATGGTCGCTTACCTTCGCGGAGGCTCGTTCGAAGTTCGCCAGCGATTCACGGATGACCTCGATCGCGCGGCGCGCTCGCTCCGCATCGTTGCATCTTCGGCCTCAGTTTCGCCGCGTAATCCATATGACCCGCTAATAGATGTTCTGGACCGTTTTGATGCGTTGCCCGCGGGCCGCAGAGCTATATTGATGTTCTCTGACGGGCTCGACGTATCTACCGGCACCATCGGTTCCACCCCGTTTCAGAGCACCGATCTCGAGCGTGCGATACTCCGCGCTCAACGCAAAAGCGTTTCCGTGTTCCCCGTCTTTGTGCCGACAGTGATCACCCAGCCCCGAATCGGTTCAGGCTCGATACTTTTGATGAACGGACAGAGCTCGCTCGAGCGGCTTGCAGATGAGAGCGGCGGCCGAGCGTTCATCCAAGGTAGTTATACGCCGATAAATCTGCGCCCGGCATTTCGCGAACTCAGCATGCTGCTGAATCGCCAGTTCCTGCTTTCTTATCTATCTACGAATATGAGTAGAGGATATTATCGAATCGAAGTCCTCAGCACCAACTCCGAAGTAAAGATCGAGCATCCTCGAGGCTACTACTTCCGCTAGGCTGTCACCGTATCTGGTTCCGGCACATCGGGCAGACGGCCACGTCTTCTTTCATCAATAGTCCTATCCAAAAGAACACGATCGTAAAGATCAGCAGCAGAGAGAAAGTGATCCATCCGGCGGACGAAACGCGACGTTCTATCACCGGAAGGAAATTCGTACCACAGTAAGGGCAGCGATAGTTCCCCGCCATGTCCTGCGGCCCACGATAGGCAAGTGCTTGCGCGCCCAACGCGGCATTTGGAAACTGCCCGCCGCTCCCGATCCGTTCCGCCTGCGCATTCGGACGAGCCGGCCTGGGCTCCGCCTGAGTTTGATACTCATCCGTCTTCCACGCATAGGGCCGCGGAGCACGCTGCTCATAGCTTTCCGTCTGTCGGTTCGCCATCCTCGTCCCGCAAAATCGGCAGAACTGACTCTCGGGCGTATTGGCTTTTCCGCAATGCTGACACTGGATCATATAAAACGAAACGAAAGCATCTAACCCGCCCCGTATTCTCAGTCGAATGATACTAAAGATATGCCCGCTTTGCGACGGACGTTCCTAAAATCTTACACGCTCGCCCGAGCGGATCGCAGCATAAACCGCTTCCACAAGTTCGACACTCTTAAATCCATCATCCGCAGTCACCGGCGGCGGCTCGCCGCTCATTATCGATTCGATAAACGCCCTATCTTCCTG
>JACDAK010000027.1 GCA_013695495.1 Blastocatellia bacterium
ACCGTAGCCGTCCGGAGCTATGCTCGCCGCGTGAACCGGCTCGGCGGCGAGTCCTCGCTCTATCTGCGCCAGCACGCGGACAACCCCGTCGACTGGTACCCGTGGGGCGACGAGGCGTTCGAACGCGCCCGTGCCGAAGACAAACCCGTGCTCGTCAGCATAGGCTACTCAGCCTGCCACTGGTGCCATGTCATGGAGAACGAGTCCTTCGAAAGCGAAGAGATCGCCCGTCAGATGAACGAAAACTTCATCAACATCAAGGTCGATATGGAAGAGCGCCCCGACGTCGACCAGATCTATATGACCTTCGTCCAGATGACCACGGGCCGCGGCGGCTGGCCGATGAACGTCTTCATCACGCCCGATAAACTCCCCTTTTACGGCGGCACATATTTTCCGCCCTCGCCCCGTCACGGCATGCCCAGCTGGCCGCAGATCCTCGACAGCATCGCCGAAGCCTGGCGTGAACGCCGCGAAGAGCTTATGCGTTCCGCAAACGAGATCCTCGGCGAACTCCGCCGCGTCAGCCTCACCGAGATCGGCGGCAGCGCCCTGTCCGAGGAAACGCTCGACACCGCTTTCCAAAGCTTCGTCCGCTCATTCGACGCCGTAAACGGCGGCTGGGGCGGCGCCCCAAAATTCCCATCCGCCATGGGCATGGAATTTCTCCTCCGCTACTGGAAACGCACGGGCAACGAGAATGCGCTCAAGATGGTCAAGTTCACCGCACAAAAAATGGCCGACGGCGGCATCTACGACCAGCTCGGCGGCAGCTTCCACCGCTATTCCGTCGACGCCGTCTGGCTCGTCCCGCATTTCGAAAAAATGCTCTACGACAACGCCCAACTCGCCCGCATCTATCTCCATCTCTACCAGGTTACAAAAGACGAAAAATACAAAACGACTGCCGCCGAGATCCTCGATTACGTCCGGAGCGAAATGACCGGCCCGGAAGGCGGGTTCTACTCAACACAAGATGCCGACAGTGAAGGCGAAGAAGGGAAGTTCTTTGTATGGACGCCCGCCGAGGTCGAATCCCTCCTCGGCGAAGAAGACGGCCGCATCTTCAGCTTCTATTACGATGTTTCCGAGGACGGCAATTTCGAGGGGACCAACATCCTCAACAAACGCTTCAGCGTCGCCGAAACCGCCCGTGCAATGCGCACCACCGAAGAGCGCGTCACCGAGGTCATAACCGCCGGCCGCGAGAAACTCTTCGCCGAACGCGAAAAGCGCATCAAACCCTTCCGCGACGAAAAGGTCATCACAGCCTGGAACGGCCTGATGCTCGCCGCGTTCGCCGAAGCCGCCTCCATCCTCAACAACGACGAATATCTCGAAACCGCGCGCTCCAATGCCGACTTCGCCCTTCGCGAACTCTACAGCGACGGCCGCGTTATCCGCACTTGGAAAGTCGGCCGCGGTAAACTCAACGGCTACATCGAAGATCACGCAAACCTCGCCGACGGCCTCATCGAACTCTTCAAAGTTACCGGCGACGTTCGCTACTTCGTCGCCGCCCGAGCCCTCGCCGACACTATGATCACCGAGTTCTGGGACGAGGAGAATGGCGGATTTTTTTTCACCTCAAAGGATCACGAAGTGCTCATCGTCCGCAACAAAGATTTCTACGACAATGCGACGCCGTCCGGAAACTCCGTCGCCGCCGACGTCCTCTCCAAACTAGCGAAGCTCACCGGCGAAGAAAATTACTGGGCGTTCGCCGCCGCAACTCTCCGCATCGCAGTCGGCCAGGTACGCCGCCACCCCCAAGGATTCGGCCGCGCGCTGGGAGCCCTCGCATTCCACCTTGGCCCCACCCGCGAGGTCGTCATTCTATCCGAACGCGGCAGCGAAATGGAACGCGAATTCTGGGGCGAGTACCGCCCTTACGACCTGATCGTCCGCACCGACGATCCCAAGGTCGCAGCTGAATCCGTCTCCGTCCTCCGCGGCCGCTACCTCATCGACGGCAAACCAACTGCATTCGTCTGCGAAGAAATGGTCTGCCAGCGCCCGGTTGCGACGGTCGTAGAACTTCGCGAGCAGCTTGCTTGATCAGCACCTCAAGGCCTGAACGCAATAAAGGCGTGATGATCAAGTCGATCCTCACGCCTCTATTATTTGATCTCGCGATCAATTAGTTGTTCGCGTTCATGTTCACGTTCGTGTTCACGTTCATGTTTGCGTTGGCATTCACGTTTGCGTTTGCCGGCACGTTCGCAGCAGCATTCGTCGCGTTCCCGATGGTGTTCGTGGCCGTGCCCACGCCGTTAACAGCTTCGTTGCCTGCGTTGCCGACTGCATTGATCGCCGTATTCATGCTGTTAGCAGCATTAAGGTTGGTGGTGTTCATGTTGTTGGTTGCGGTATCGCCGCAAGCCATTCCAAGCGCACCTAGTGCTAATAGGGCTGTAAGTGCAAATATTTTTCTCATTTAAGTGTTTCTCCTGTCTTCTTCAAAGATTGTAATTCAAAATAACCACGGGCTATCTTTCTTAACCCGTGTTCCAAAATCGTTTCCCCGGAACATTGGACAATATATTAATGAAACGGAGGTTAGTCAACCTCTAAATCGCAAAAATGAAACGATTTAGTACGGTTTCGATTGCCCCCGAGGCCTGCCTTCGATCTCGAAAGCTTCAGGCTAAGTCGTTCCAAACAGAAAGGCACCACCCTTAGGAAGTGCCTTTTCGATGAATGCCGATGCGAAAACTAATTCGCAGCCGGGGTTGAATTGGCTGCAGTGGTGTTCGCGTTTGCGTTCGTTGCCGGTCTTACGCCGGTGTTCGCATTCGTGTTGCCGTTTGCATTCGTGTTCGTCGCCATGTTCGTGTTTGCGTTCATGGGCGTCGTGTTCATGGGCGTCGTGTTCATGGTGGTGTTGACCACTGCCGTGTTAGCGTTGGTGTTAACGTTGGCATTGGTGTTAGTGTTGGTCGCCGTGTCACCGCACGCCATTCCAAGGGCGCCGAGTGCAAGGACTGAGGAAAGTGCTATTACCTTTTTCATTCTAACTAATTCTCCTGTCTTCTCCGAGATATCTTTCTTCGATCATAATGTCGACCGCCGTGGCAGCCTTGTTCCGTAAAAGTGAAATGTGGAACAAACGTCAATATAGAGAGATGCAAGAGCTTAGTCAACCTAAAAACGCTATAAAAGAGCACATTATTGAATCTTTTTTTCCGCCTTTTTTTCCCGTTTTTTCAGCACAATGTCAAGCTCCCGCGAGCACGAGTTCATTGACTTGCGAAGCGTTAAAAAGTACTCTTCAAATATTGCCCGCCGTGGGCATTTGACCCTTTTCATTCCTTCCCGGCCAGTTCGGTTAGAATTATGAAATCAGCAGACGATCCGACTTCCTCAAGCGTCGAAAGGCCCTCGTCCGAAAGCGCTATGAAGGTAGTAATAGCCGCCGGCCTTTTTGCTCCGATCCTCACATTCGCAATCGCTCTCGCGGCCGTTTCCGTCGCCGTCAAAACCGCCGCGCTGCTGGCTGTGGCAATGGTCTATCTCGGCGTGTGCATTTGGGCTTATCGCAATCTCGGAACCGACGAAAGCTCCATTACTGGCGACGACCCACCGTCGGATCTCGAACACGACGGTGCCGAACTCCATTCCCGTCTCATCGCCCTCGAAGAGGCACGCGAATTCTTCGGCTCCTCCCTGCGTTCCGAAGATATGTTCCGCCTTGTCTCCAGCCGTGTGCGCGAACTCTTTCCGTTTCGAGTGTCCACCCTGTTCGTGCCCGATGAGACCGGCAGCCGCTTGACGTCCGTATTGGCCAACGGCGACGACGCCGAACCTTTCGCCTTGATCGAAAGCGACGTTAGCAAAGGGATCGCCGGCATGGCGTACCTTTCCGGCGAAACCGAATTTGACCAGGACATGAAGCTCGAACGAGCTTCACGCCCTGATCTCGACCTCTCGCCTTTCCAATCTTCCGTTGCGATCCCGCTGATCCACGACGGGGCGGTGTTCGCCGTTTTCCAGTTGTATCGCGAAGAGCCGGTCACCGCCAATCAGTATACGAATGACCTACTTGGCGCGATCGGCGAACGCATCGGCCCGCTTTTCTTAAGTGCCCAAGCTTTCGACCGATCTCTTTCAAGTGCCCTCGTCGATCCGCTTACGGAACTTCCCAACGAGCGAGCCTTCTTTCTCGTCCTCGAAAATCAGCTGGCCGAATCTCAACGCCTCCGCGACGAGCGTCCGCTCACCGTTATCGCCATCGACATCAAAGGCTTCGAGGAAGCCAACCGGCGCTACGGCCACTCAACCGGCGATCGCCTCCTCAAATTCGTCGGAGCCACATTGCGAGCCCAACTTCGAAAGATGGATTTCCTCGCCCGATCCGTCAATGACGAGTTTTTAGTCATCCTCCCAACCGCCGCCAGCGATGTAGGAGAAGAGATCATCGAGCGCATCAAGGCCGGCTTCGAAACCGATAAATTCGACGTCGGTGAACACGAGTCGATGAAGCCGTGGCTCAACTTTGGTTCCGCCACTTTCTGGAAAGACGGCGAAACAGGCCAGCAGCTTCTCCGCCACGCACAGCTCCGCAAACAGCAGGCGAAATCGGCCGACACTAGCAAGGTCCTCTGGTTCCCCAAGGAATACGTCAATTAAACATCTTGTGCTAAATTGTTCGCTATATGGCAAACATCAGCTTCTGGGGCGGCGTCGGAACAGTAACCGGATCTAAATATCTCATCGAACATAACGGCAGCCGCGTGCTCGTCGATTGCGGCTTGTTCCAAGGCCTTAAAGAGCTTCGCGAACGCAATTGGGAAGAACCCCCCTTCGACCCCGCCGGTCTCGACGCTGTCATCATCACCCACGCGCATATCGATCACACCGGCTACCTCCCGCGCGTCGTCAAACTCGGTTTCGATGGCCCGGTGTATACCTCGCGCGCAACCGTCGATCTGCTCAAGATCCTCCTGCCCGATTCCGGCCGCCTCCAGGAAGAAGAAGCCGATTACCGCAATCGCCACGCCCTCACCAAGCACACACCTGCGCTCCCGCTCTATGATGAAAAAGACGCCAAGGCCGCGATCAAACTCATGCGCCCCGTACCTAACGACGCCACAATGGTCAACGTCGCCCCGGGCATCAAAGCAGGCTTCCTCGTCGCCGGGCACATCATC
>JACDAK010000032.1 GCA_013695495.1 Blastocatellia bacterium
ATCATACATTGCATCGGCGAGTTGATAGAGCCGATGGCGACATGCTGTTCTTTGAGGAACGGCTTAAGTGTAGAGTGGCGGGCCTCGCGGACGCCGTTCATCATCCGGTCAGAGCCGATGGCGATGATCCGATCTATCTCACCAAGGCTGACGGTCTGCTCGCCGAGTTTGCCCTCTGCGTATGCGACCATCGCCTGGACGATATTGCCTCGGAAATGTGCGTCGTGAGGGCGGTCGGGCACGATCTCGTTGCCGGCGTCGGTCGCCCAGATTATTTGATCGGTGGCATTCTCGATCTCTTCGCGTTTGAAAAGGTCCGCGCCGTTCCGATAGCCGGCAAAATAAATGACCTTGTTGAGATTGTCACGGAGCGCCCGTGCAATGGAAAAAAGCACGGCGTTACCAAGCCCGCCGCCGGCGAGCAGTACGGTCTCGTTCTGCGGGATCTCGGTCGGCGTCCCGGTGGGCCCCATTACCAAAACTTCCTCGCCCTCTTTAAGAAGCGAGCAGAGCCGCGATGATGTTCCCATTTCGAGGACGATCATCGAAAGGAGTCCTGCTTCTTCATCGACCCATGCGCCCGTAAGAGCAAGCCCTTCCATTACAAGACGGGTGCCCTGGACGACCGGCGCGGATGTTTCGAAATTCTGCAGCCGGTAGAATTGGCCCGGTCGGAATTTGCGAGCCTGCAGGGGTGCCTTGACGATCACATCCACAATCGTCGGCGTGAGACGGATGACCTTGACGACATACGCTCGCAGTTGTTCATCGAGCGTCGCGACAAGGTTGTCGAAGATCGCGTCTTTCTCGCTCTGCGAAAGCGTTCCGCGTTCCGCGATCTCGGGTGCGAAGAGTTCGACGACCCGCTGATAGCCATGTTTGGCGGACGCCATAGCTTTAACGACGTTCCCTGCGTACTTGGGATGGTTGTCGCCGTAGTACGAGATGAACTTGCCTCCATTAGTGTAAGACGTAAAAAAGCCGGTCTCTCCTTTTTCAGCTTCTGCGATCTCGAATTTGCCATCTTCGCGAACGACTTTGAATGGCTTGAAGAACTGCCGCCAGTCGTCGAGTTCGAAGGTGCCAGGTTTTTCCTTTTCGTAGATAACGTTCGGCGACGTGCCGGCTGCGACGCATACGGTTCTCGCGGGAAACTCGTGCATCTCACCCGTATGCTCAAATTTGCCGCTTTCTGGGTTGTGGTTGAGGCGTTCAAACACGATCCCCTCAACTGCGCCGAATTCATCCGGCACCGCTTCGTTCGGGTTCATACACTCGACGATATTAATGCCCTCTTCGAGCGCCTTCTGCACCTCTTCGTGGTTGAGCCGGTAAGCGGGCGAATCCTGCAGCCGTTTTCGATAAACGAGCGACACGCCGCCCCATGATCGGACGAGAGAGACTAGGTCGGGTGTCTCACCGGCTACTTCCGCACGCTGTCGCTCAGCTCGGACGTGACGTCCGTGATCGAGAAACTCGAGCATCATCGCGCGCTCTTCGTCATCGAACTTTGCCAAAGTCGCTTCCTCGCCAAATTCGTCAATCACGTCCTCGTATTTATCGAGCATCTTCTCGACCTGCACAGGGTAATATGCAAAGAGCTCCGTTGCGGTGTCGACGCCCGTTAGGCCTCCGCCAATGACGACGGCGGGAAGCCGAACCTGCAGATTTGAAAGCGTATCCTTCTTGAAGGCTCCGGTTAGCTGTAGAGACATGAGGAAGTCCGATGCCTGACGTATGCCGCGGATGAGATTGTTCTTCATCGGAACGATTGTCGGTCGTCCAGCTCCGGTGGCGATGGCGATGTGGTCAAAGCCGAAATCCCACGCGTCCTCGATCGTCAGAGTACCGCCAAAACGCACTCCGCCGTACGCTCGAAATCGCTTTCGGCGCGAGAGCATCAGCTGGATCATGGTGAGAAAATTCTTATCCCATCGGACGGTGATCCCGTATTCGGAAACGCCGCCAAAACCGGACAGGATCCGCTCATCAAGCTGTTCAGTTATCTCCGTGATGTCCTTGATAGGTTTCGGACACTTTGTACCGTAGCGGCCCGTCCATTCCTCGGGCAAGGGTTCGATCTTCAAACCGTCGATGCCGATCACGCCGAACCCTTCGTTAAGCAGATATTGCGACAGCGTATAACCAGCGGGACCGAGCCCGACAACCATCACATTTTTACCGTTATAAGGCAGCATGTACGGCCGCTTCGCGTTCAGCGGGTTCCAGCGGGTTAGAAGGTGATAGATCTCAAATCCGTAAGGGAGTTTCAGGACGTCTGTAAGGGTCGCGGTCTCAACGAGCGGGATGTTTACGGGCTCTTGTTTCTGGAAGATGCAGCCCTTCATGCAGTCGTTACAGATGCGATGGCCGGTGCCGGCACACATCGGATTATCGATCGCAACCAGGGCGAGCGAGCCGATCGGATCACCCTGCCCCTTGAGCAGGTGCATTTCTGAGATCTTTTCGTCGAGCGGACAGCCTTCTGTCGCAATGCCGAGCGGGTTGCGTTTCGCGGTGCCGTCCGGTTCGCGGAGTCCCGTTGAGCAGGCGTCCTTAGACCGCTCATGGCAGATCATGCAGTAGTCGATCTCGTAAAGCGAGTCGCGCATTTTGCCGCGATCGTCTGTGAGCTTGAAGCCTACGCGCCGGCGAATGTCTTCGTCGCGCCCGCGCATAATGTTGGGAAGTTCAGCTGAAGGCCTTATCAGCTGTACGAGGTTCTGATAATCCAGAGCGTGGGGTGTTTTGAAAGCTTTCCAACGTTTCTCTTTCTTATAAAATTCGATCGCTGACCACGCTTCTACTATCCCAAGCGCAGCCTTCACCGGTAGAAGATCGCCCTGAGCATCGCTACGTAGAATGAAGTCACTGAACGTCTTGCCCACGGGTTTGTCCTTCAGTTTGTCGAATGCCCTCTGGATATGCGCTACGGTCGCCGCCGCATCCGCGTTCGGAGCGTCGCCGTTTTTCGAGAGCGTTTCCTCGGCATCTATAAGCCTCGATGCCATGCTCGCGATCGCCAGTTCATCATCGAAGACCAGCGTCTCGTCAAATCCGTGGTGCCAGAGATCGCGCATTGCCGAGTTGATCTCAACACCGTTCAACTCCGCCGCTGCCTCAGGTTTGTAGGTTTTTGCAGCCCGCCGCTGAACAAAGAATTTATACTTCCAGATCGGGTCTTGCTGCAGTATTAGGCGTTCCATCTCGCTGCGTTCTGATGTGATACCAAAAAGCCGAGCTATGAAGTCTGAAAGGTAGGGAGCTGCGTCTGTTAAGATCTGCGATTCGACACGCTTTTCGAATCCTTGCCCATGCGACGCGATATACTGCGAAAGTGCATCAAAAAGTGCGGGTTCGCGCTCTGCTACCTCTTCGTAAAACTTCTCGGCAAGCGCTTTTAGCTTTTCAGCATCAAAGAGGTCGGAATAAGAGAAACCGTCGATGCCGAGCTGAAAATCGTAGTCCGTTTCGGACCGTTCTTTTTCGGAGATCCCAATCATATCTACTCCACTATGGATAAAACCAGCGAGACGGCAAACTTAAAATATATCATTTTGACGCGGAGCCGAACAAAGGCACAGGCTTTTGGTTCGGTCGAACGCGTTACGAATTTATCAGAAAATCATATGTATTAAGCTTCTAATTGTGGTATAAAACAGTTTTAGCCTTTACCTAGCAGTATGGAACAAGATCAGCGTTTGACCCCGCTCCCCCGCTCCGGCGGCGAGCTGAAGACCGGACCCACCGAGTACCCCGTAGGGTATACGGGGATGTACGATGACGAGATATCCGAAGGAAGTCGCTCCATCAGACATTACGCCAATGTCGTGGTTAAGCGGCTTCCGATGATTCTCGCTCTTACGTTGATCGTGACCACGATGGCGGCGTTCTATATGTTTCGCCAGCCATCTGTCTATTCTGCGAGCACCCAAATGATCATTGAACCGCGACGGCCGAAGGTTACGTCGAGAGATTCGATCAATATCAACTTTGGGAACGATGCCAACTATTACAACACCCAGCTCCAACTTCTTACCAACCCTGATTTGATGCGAAAAGTTGTGCTGCGGACCGGACTTTATCGCCAAGCAAATCTCGGCGGCTCAGGCGATGGGTTTATGTCTTCTCTGACGTCGCTTTTCTCCCGTGGGGGCGAGGACGCCGACCCTGCCAATACGCTGCCGATAGTGTCGAGCGTAGAGCAGGCGCAGACTTCGCTTGATATGCTAACCCCCGAAGAGCAGGCGCGGGTCAACTCGTATACAGGGGCGTTAGCTAGCCGATTGAGTGTAAACCAACGCGAGCGGACGAACATCGTGATGATCACCGCGAGTCACACCAATCCGCAGATAGCCGCCGTGGTGGCTGATAAGGTCGCTGAGGTTTTCAAGGAGGAGGATGCGGAACGCGAGACGCAGGGTGCGAAACAGGCGGCCGACGATCTTGCCAGGTCGATTGAGGAGCTTCAGGTTACTATCCGCGATCAGGAAGCACAGCTGATAGAAGAAATGCGTGCATCCGGGCTTCCGCTGCAGGATAAGGGGCAGGATCTTGCAGCAGGGCGCCTGGCATCTATGAGCGAAACGTGGCTTCGCGCGATGGAAGCTCGACGGCAACTGGAAGGCCGATATAACGCGGCTGTTGCTGCGAGCAGAAAAGGCGAAGGAATGAACATTCCCGACCTTTACGAAAACAAGATATTCCAGGACACAATGCGGCTCAACACCGAACGCAAGGCGAAGCTGCAGGACCAGATCCGTGATATCGAAAAGCAGATACAAGAGGCAGACGCCGAAAAGCGTTCGCTGGCTGTAAAATATACCGACGAGCATCCGCAAATCAAGGCACTGAACGCACGGATCGACTCTCTTTCATCTACCAAAAGTAAAACCGAAAACGACGTTTCTCAGATAATAGACCGCGACCAGCGCCGGATAGAGCAAGACGCGGTCGGCGGTGCGCTGGTTTCGCTTCGTTCGCAGCTCGAGTCGAAACGGCGCGAAGAGGCACAGGCCCTTACGACCTACGAGAGGGAAGCCGCACTTGCAAACGTTCAAGGGCAGGCGCAAACGCGTCTGACGACGCTTCGCCGTGAGATCGACACAAAACGAAATCTGCTCGATACATATACGCAGCGTCTGAAGGAGCAGGAACTCGCGATCGAGAGCGGGCGGCCGGACAATATAAAGATCGCCGCCAACGCGGTCGTGCCGAGCACGCCGACGGGTCCGAACAGAGGGCGCAATATTTTCGTCGCTTTCATGTTGTCGTTTGCGGCAGGTATCGGGCTGGCATTTCTGTTCGATTATATGGACGATTCGGTCAAGTCGTCAGAAGATATCAGCCGCCAACTCGGGCTTCCGACTCTTGCTCTCATTCCTCACCATCAGGGGGGCGACCGCAAACGTCTGCGGCTTGCGGCTGGAAATGGTAACGGGAGTGGCGGAACTACGGGGCTCGTGACGTTGGAAGAGCGTCAGTCGCCAATGGCGGAAGCCTATCGTCACCTGCGAACGTCGCTACTTTTCTCGTCAGCCGGCAAGCCGCCGCAAACGATCTTGGTCACGTCGTCGCAGCCTTCCGAAGGAAAAACGACCACGGCGATAAA
This sequence comes from Blastocatellia bacterium, assembly GCA_013695495.1. Taxonomy (GTDB): domain Bacteria; phylum Acidobacteriota; class Blastocatellia; order Pyrinomonadales; family Pyrinomonadaceae; genus OLB17. The sequence continues at coordinate 5,612 of JACDAK010000032.1, forward strand.
CACTGCCGTCACGCTCGCCCAATCAGACGCAGATGTGATCATTATAGATTGCGATCTGAGGCGGCCGCGTCTGCATAGCTATTTTGACCTCGAAAATAATCAGGGCCTGACCAATTACCTATCGGGCGAGCGGGATACCGCAAGCCTTATTAAAACTTGCCGCGACCTTCCGCGTTTAAAGGTGATCACGAGCGGTCCGATCCCGCCGAACCCGGCGGAGTTGTTGAGTTCAAACGAGATGAAGAATTTGCTCCAATTCTTAAAGGGCAAATACCGGCATATCATTATCGATTCGCCGCCGGCGATCTCGTTCACGGACGCAGCTATCCTCTCAACGATTGTAGATGGTGTCGTGCTTGTAGCGATGGCAAATAAGAGCTCAATGCACCTTATGCGAAGGTTCAAGCAGCGGCTTGGAACGATCGGGGCGCGTATTTATGGCGTGGTTCTCAATGGTATTAAGGCGGGCTCCACGGAGTACGAATACTATGGTGCCGGCTACTACGATTACTATAAGCGTGCGGAAGGCGACGAGACACCGATCGTAGAAGAAACTGCTTCGATACATCACACCAAATAGGAAACGAGCGGCGGCCTGTTACCCGGCTCTCACTATCTCGACAAAGCGTTCGACGGCTGATTCCCATTTCGGCATTGGATGAAGGCCGAGTTCGTCTTCGCGCATCGATGCGAGCTTAGAGCTGCGCGGCCGCGGAGCAGGGCGGGCGAGTGAGGCGAATGTCACGGGCGTGACTAAGCTTTTATCGAATCGTCCTATTTCGCACACTCTCATTGCAAACTCGGAAAAGCTCGTTCCGCCGCCCGCGTTCGCGGCGTGTACGATGCCCGCACCGGGCGACGAGGCTAATTCCAGCATGCGTTGAGCAAGGTCCTTGGCGTAGGTGGGCGTCCCGAAGGCGTCCGAGATCACCTTGATCTGACGTCCATCTGCGAGTAGGAGGGGAATCATGCTGAGGAAATTCGTTCCGCCCGGACCAAATATCCAACCAGATCTCACAACGATGCAATCGGGATTTGCATTTAACGCAAGTGTTTCGCCTTCTACCTTTGAGCGGGCGTAAACACCGAGAGGATTCGGCGCGTCGGATTCTACGTAGTGATCGCTCTTCTCCCCGCCGAAGACGTAGTCCGTGGAAACCGTTATAAGTTTGGCACCCACCCGTAAGGCTGATTCTGCGAGATTCTTAACGCCTGTGGCGTTCGCTGCGAAACATCGTTCCTCATCGACTTCGGCACCGTCAACATCGGTGTAGGCTGCGCAATTGAGCACAGCATCTGGCATGATCCGATCGAATGCGGCGTCAACAGCATCGGCGTCGGAAATGTCCAGGTCCGTTCGAGACAGGGCGAGCGTTTCGTGGCCATTCCGTCTGCAGGCTGCGATCACAGCACCTGCCAACATTCCGCCCGCCCCGGTGATAATAGTTCTCATTTCCCCTTTCGCATTGATCGGGTAGTTAACTCAAGGCCGTCCCGTACATTTTTTTAAAGAAACTGCGGTATTCGCCCGAGCGGATATTGTTGACCCAGGGCTGATTGTTCCGATACCAGTCGATGGTAGAAGCTAGCCCTTCTTCCCATGAGACCTCAGGCTTCCAGCCGAGTGCGGATTCCGCAAGAGTGGGGTCGATAGCGTATCTACGGTCGTGGCCGAGGCGATCCGGTACAAACTGTATAAGGCTTTGGGGCTTGCCGAGGGCCTTTAGCAACCCATTGATCACACTCAAATTTTCCTGCTCGTTCCTGGCTCCGATGTTGTAGATCCCGCCGGCCACCCCTTTCTCGTACGCGAGCCAGATGGCTTCACAATGGTCGTCAACGAATATCCAGTCGCGAACGTTCCGCCCGTCGCCATATACCGGTAGGGGTTCGTCGTTCAAGGCGTTCGCGATCATCAGCGGGATGAGCTTTTCCGGGAACTGGCGGGGACCGTAGTTGTTGCCGCAGCGCGTGATCACGGTGTCGACGCCGAACGTTTCGCGAGCCGCGCGAACGACGAACTCCGCCCCGGCTTTGGAGGCCGCGTAGGGTGAATTGGGCTGCAGCGGCGACCCTTCGGTGAAGAACTCATTGCTATCGTCCGGAAGGCTGCCCATCACTTCATCGGTAGATACCTGAACGAATCTGCCCACATCCTTTGCGCGCGCCGCATCGAGCAGCACCTGCGTTCCGACAATGTTTGTGCGCAAAAACTCGTGTGCTGAGTGGATGCTCCGGTCCACATGCGACTCGGCAGCTAGGTTAAACACTGCGTCGCAGCCTTGCGGCATTGCCGCTGTCACTGCTTCGACATCACAAATGTCGCCCTTTACGAATTCGTGCCGCGGGTCGCGGATATCCGAGAGATTCTCCGGATTACCGGCGTACGTGAGCGCGTCGAAGTTTA
>JACDAK010000047.1 GCA_013695495.1 Blastocatellia bacterium
GCAGCGAAGAGATGGCAACGCTCAGGTCATTAGATTCGGGCGTAATCCATGACGGGCGGCCGCGTCCTGCAGACGTCTGCCACGCACCATCGACATGAGGATTCTTATGGCTCGCATCCTTGACACTTACAACATCGCCCGGTTTTACCTGAAATGAAGGTATGTCCACCTTCTTGCCGTTAACGTGTATATGACCGTGATTAACCAATTGCCGAGCCTGACGCCGCGACGTCGAGAATCCCGCGCGATAGACGACGTTGTCCAAACGGCGCTCAAGCATGAAAAGCAGATTTTCGCCCGTAACACCTTTCTGTCGAAGCGCCTTGTCGAAATAGTTTCGAAACTGCTTTTCGAGCACAAAGTAGATACGTTTGACCTTCTGCTTCTCGCGGAGCTGCTGTCCGTATCCGCCCATCATTTTGCGACGGGCAGCACCATGTTGTCCCGGCGGGTTGGTTCCCCGGCGCTCGATAGCGCACGACGGCTTGAAACAGCGGTCGCCCTTCAAAAATAATTTTCCACCTTCGCGGCGGCACAACCGGCACACCGCATCTCTATATCTAGCCATATTTTATTTTTTGCCTTCAGCAAAAATGAATCAGGATCTTCCATCCAGAATCATTTTTGTAGAAAAAGTTTACAGGAAACAAAACGCTCCCCTTCGTCCTTTCGATTTTTTACAGAGCCGCCAAAAGGAGCCCCAATTCCGAAACTTAAAATCCAAGATACTCAAACGCGTCGGCGCTTCGGCGGCCTGCATCCGTTGTGCGGGATCGGCGTGGTGTCGCGGATCGATGTCACGCGAATACCTGCCTGATGTATCGCTCGAATAGCCGACTCGCGTCCGCCGCCCGGCCCCTTCACGCGAACTTCAGCTTCACGCATTCCGGCATCAGCCGCCTTACGAGCGACTTCACCTGCTGCTTGCTGAGCTGCGAACGGGGTGCCCTTTCGTGAACCGCGGAAACCGCGTGCACCCGACGACGACTGAGCGATCAAATTCCCCTGCTGGTCCGTGATCGAGATGAGCGTGTTGTTGAACGACGCCGAAATATGCACGATCCCGTAAGGAATATTCTTGCGCTCTTTCTTCTTAAAAGTCTTTTTCTTAGCTGCTGCTTTTGCCATATTCTAATGAGCCGTTGAGCGGCAGCAAAATATCTGCATCCGCTCGTTCGAAACTACTTCTTGCCCGGTGCCTTCTTCTTGGCGACTGCCGCCTTCCTCGGACCCTTTCGTGTACGGGCATTCGTGGATGTGCGCTGGCCGCGAACCGGCAGGCTTCGGCGATGCCGCAGCCCGCGATAGCAGCCAATATCCATCAAACGCTTGATGTCCATTTGGACACGCTTACGAAGATCACCCTCGATCTCGACCCCCTGGTCGAGAAGCGTACGGATCTTGTTCAATTCCTCTTCGCTCAGATCGCGGATCTTTACATCCGTACCCACCTCGGCTTTGCCGAGTATCTCGGTCGCGCGGCTCTTGCCTACGCCGTAAATGTACGTCAATCCGATCTGTGCCCTTTTATTTGGCGGTAAATCTACACCTGCTACGCGAGCCATATCTTACTCCTGAACGAAATTATCCCTGACGCTGTTTATGCTTTGGGTTCTCACAGATCACCCGGACAACGCCTTTGCGATGAATGATCTTGCACTTATCGCAGATCTTTTTTACTGACGGACGAACTTTCATAACAACCCCAACTCTTATTTATAACGATATGTGATCCTGCCACGCTTCAGGTCATAGGGCGAAAGCTCGACCAGTACCTTATCTCCCGGCAGGATGCGGATAAAATTCTTCCGCATTTTTCCCGAAATATGGGCGAGCACTTCGTGCTTATTATCATCGACAGCCACCTTGAACATTGCGTTCGGCAGCGTTTCAAGCACCGTTGCGGTCACCTCAATTGCTTCTTCTTTTGACATACAAGTCAATACCAACCGCCCGACTAGTTGGACAAACCGTTAATGTTAACCTTTCGGCGTCCGTTTTTCAAGTTACGCCGCAACAGTTATCTCACTATTCTTGCTCAGTGCAGCCTTTTGCTCTTTCGTGAGCGTCAAGATCTCAGGCCCGTCAGCCGTAACCGCGATCGTATGCTCCGCGTGTGCCGAAGGTTTACCGTCTATCGTCACAACCGTCCACTGATCTTCAAGCGTTTTAGTGTCAGCCGAACCCAAATTCAGCATCGGCTCGATCGCGAAACAGTACCCTGCACGGATCTTCTCCCGCGTCCCCGGCCGCCCGTAGTTCGGTATCTGCGGAGCCTCATGCATGCTCCTGCCGATGCCGTGCCCTGTATAATCCCGCACTATTCCGTAACCGTAAGGCTCCGCATGCGACTGAACCGCATGACCTATATCACCCACACGATTCCCCGGCCGGCTAGCCGCGATCGCCTTTTCCAAACACTCTTCAGTAACACGAATGAGCTGCTTTAATTCATCGCTCACCTCGCCCACCGGAACCGTCGTCGCCGTGTCACCGACAAAACCCTCAAGCGTACACGCCATGTCGATAGACAAAATATCGCCCTCTTCTAGAGGCCTTTTCGTTGAGAACCCATGGACGATCTGCTCATTCACCGACGCACAAATCGCGAACGGGAACGGCACCATTCCGCGAGGCTTATACCCGATAAATGTCGGTATCGCACCCGCATCTCTCATCATCTTTTCGGCGACTTCGTTCAGATCCAGCGACGAAATACCCGGCTCGATCATCCCGCGCAGAGTCTCCCGCACCGTCGCGATAAGCTCGCCAACGGCACGCATTTTCTCAAGGTCCTTCTGCGATTTCGCAACTATCATTTTCTGTCCGAACAAAACCGACGACACTGAACTAACAAGTTCCCTCACCCGTGTGAAGCAGCCATCATTTACTTCATGACCAACCGCTCGATCTCGGAATAGATCGTCTCGAGATCCCCCGAGCCTTCGACCTTACTGATCCTGCCCAAAGTTTCGTAATAGTCGATCAGCGGCTTCGTCAGCTCATCGTAAGTCGCAAGCCGCACAGCCACCTTTTCCTCGAAATCATCCGCACGATGAATGAGTTCCGCTTCGGAATGAAGGTCGCAAACACCGTCGATTTTCGGCGGCTTCGAATGAATGTTATAGATCTCGCCGCACACCGGGCACGACCTTCGGCCCGTCAGGCGCCGCATCAACTCTTCGCGGGGGACATGCACCTCGATCGCCTGTATATCTTTCGCCTGCTCTTTCGCCAACTCTTCAAGCTGAGCGGCTTGGATCGCCGTTCGCGGATACCCGTCAAGCACATACCCGTTCTCACAATCCTCTCTCGACGTCCGTTCCCGTACCACCTGATACGTAACATCGTCTGAGATCAGCTTGCCCGATACCATTATCTCCTGCACCTCGCGTGCAAGAGGCGTCTCGAGTGTCTTCATTTCGCGGAACATGTCACCGGTTGATATCTGGGGAATACCGCGTCGCTCTTGCAAAAGCCTTGCTTGCGTTCCCTTCCCGGCCCCCGGAGCCCCGATCAAAACTATGACCTTATCCATGAGAAAAAAGCTAACTAAAAAGGCGGACGGAGCACCTTGCGATGCTCCGTTCAACTGCTGTAAAAGATCCTAATTGCGCCGTCCGCGAAGACGCGATCCTGCTCCGAGGAAACCTTCGTAATTACGCATTACCAACTGCGCCTCGATCTGCGAGACTGTATCCATCGCAACGCCTACCAGAATAAGCAGCGACGTACCGCCAAAGAAGAACTGATAGCCCATTCCCGTCGGGATCCAATCCAATCCGGGGGTCGCCGAGAAAAACGCATCGACACGTTCGCCAATGAACGGCAACCGTGCGACGCGGAATCCACTGAGCAGAACCTGCGGTGCAAATGCAACAAATGCTAGATAGATCGCACCCACCGTCGTAAGTCGCGTCAATATCCCGTTCAGATACTCCGCAGTCGGTGCCCCTGGCCGGATCCCCGCAATAAAGCCGCCGTGCTTACGCAGGTTGTCGGCCACATCGTCCACGTTGAAAACAATGGTGATGTAAAAGAACGTAAACAGCACGATCAAGGAAATAAATACAAGCTCGTAATACGGATCACCGCCGTGAAACTGCTGAAAGAAAGCCTGTATCCGCGACCAAGTAGCCGTAGGGTTATTCGGATCTGCCGGAAAAGCCGACAAGACCGTCTGCGGCATCGCCAAAACGGACGACGCAAAGATCACCGGAATAACGCCGCCCATGTTGATCTTCAGCGGCAGGCTTGTCTCTTGTCCGCGAAACGTCTCATTACCCACCCGCCTACTGGCGTAACTTATTGCTATCTTCCGCCGGGCCGATTCAACATAAACGATCAACGCGATCAAGGCAACCATCACCGCGACCAGGAATATAACTCCAAGCGTCTGCATCGGCGAACCCGCACGGATTCGGTCCGAAACCTGTATCACAGCACTAGGCAAGCCGATTACAATACCCGCAAAGATCAGCAGCGAAATACCATTACCGACGCCCCGTTCCGTGATCTGCTCACCCAGCCACATCACGAAAACAGTACCGGTCGTGAGCGTGACGACGATCATCAACGTTGCCCACCAGTTGTCGGCAATGATCCCGTTCCGGTTCAGCCACGTCGCAATAAAGAACGTCTGGATCGAACAAAGGACCACAGTCAAATAGCGTGTGTACTGGTTAAGCTTCTGTCTGCCGACCTCGCCTTCTTCCTGTATCTTTTTGACCGCAGGCGACAACACAGGCATTAGCTGCATTATGATCGAGGCCGTAATATACGGCATCACGCCGAGAGCAAACACCGAGATGGTCCGGAAGTTTCCACCGGAGAAAAGATCTAGCACGCCCAAAAGCGTTCCCGCGACCTCGCCCCACATTTGTTCGAGCCGAACGCTGTCGATGCCGGGAGCAGTTACGTGAGCGCCGAGTCGGTAGATAGCAAGCATCCCAAGCGTAAACAAGATGCGTTTACGCAGCTCGGGAATGCTGAACATGTTTTGAATGGCGCTGAAAAACTTCTCCATATTCTACCTTTCAATTTCGTTACCTGAAATAGCGAGTCCGCCGCGGGCCTAAGCTTCTGCTTCCGCAGGTGCGTGCTTTTCGATCATCTTCGCAGTTCCGCCTGCCTTTTCGATCTTGTCTTTCGCGGTCTTCGTAAACCGATGCGATGAGATCGTCAAAGCCTTCGTGATTTCACCGGTTCCGAGGATCACCAGATCGTGCTTTGCCTTCTTGATCAGTCCGCGTTGATGCAGGATCTCCGGCGTGACCTCGTCACCCGCGTTGAAACTCTCTTCGATCTTTGCCAGGCTGATCTCCACCCACTGCTTCTTGAAAATATTCGTGAAGCCGCGCTTGGGCAATCGACGCTGCAGCGGCATCTGGCCGCCTTCAAAGCCCGGACGGCTGCTGTAGCCCGAACGAGATTTCTGTCCCTTGTGCCCGCGGCCGGCAGTTTTGCCAAGGCCCGAGCCGGGGCCGCGTCCAACGCGCTTTTTCTTGTGCGTCGATCCCGGTGCCGGTTTCAGATTATTAAGTGTTAATGCCATTATTCTGTCCTCAGAGCCCTATCGGCGCCGTTGCCGCCGTGCACCTCCACCGATCAATCAATGATTCGAAGCAGATGCGGGACCTTTTTAACTATTCCCCTCATCGAAGGGGTGTCGGGCCGTTCCACCGACTGGTTCAATTTAGTAATGCCCAGGCTGCGCACGATCGTTTTCTGTTTTTTGGAATAGCCGATCGAGCTGCGGTAGTACTGGATCTTGATCTTCCCGCCGTTTTCGTTTTCCGTTTCTTTAGCCATTTTCGTTCACCTATTGGTCACGATCGATCATCGGTCGACCGATCAGATCAGCTCTCCGACCTGTTTGCCGCGAAGCCGCGCGACGTCCATCGGGTCCTTCATCCGGGTCAGCCCGTTAAAGGTGGCACGCACAACGTTATGCGCATTCGTCGAGCCGAGGATCTTGGTCCGTACGTTGTGAACGCCCAGTGCCTGAAGCACTAAACGAACCGCGCCGCCTGCGATAACACCCGTACCTTCCGCTGCGGGCTTCAACAAAACGCGGCCGGCTCCGTATTCGCCGATAAGCTCGTGAGGCAGCGTACCGTCGATCAACGGAACGCGGATCAGGCTGTTCTTTGCCGCTTCCACCGCTTTCTTGATCGCATTCGGAACCTCTTTCGCTTTTCCAGTACCAAACCCGACGTGGCCGGCTTCATCACCAACAACGACGAGGGCCGCGAAGGACATATTCTTGCCGCCCTTGACCACCTTGGTAACGCGGTTGATGTGGATCAATTGATCCTTGAGGATCAATCCGTTCGGAGAAATTCGCTGTTTACTGTTCATTACTGTTATCTTCTTCCTGCTCCTTTTCCTGCGCACCCTCGTTCTTGTTCAATCCGCCTTCTCGCGACGCGTCAAGCAACGCTTTCACACGTCCGTGATACACATAGCCTCCGCGGTCAAATACCACCTGCGAAACGCCTGCGGCTGTGGCACGCTCGGCGATCGCTTGGCCGACGCGGACGGCCGCGTCTACATTCCCGCCCGTCTCCCCGCGAAGGTCCTTTTCAGTGGTCGAAGCCGTCGCAAGCGTTTTGCCGCTGTCGTCGTCGATCACCTGTGCGTATATGTGGTTCAGGCTGCGATAGACCGCCAATCTCGGGCGCTCTGACGAACCGCGAACTTTCTTCCGGATCCGGCTGTGTACCGCCCTGCGGATACTTCCTCTACTCTTCTGTGCCATATCGTTATCCCTGACAATCGCCTGCAAAATGTGCAGGAACAAATTCTATTTACCGGTCTTGCCCGGCTTCAGCCGGTATAACTTGTCTGCGTATCGAACGCCCTTTCCTTTGTATGCATCGGGCTTTCTAAGACGGTTGAGTTCCGCGGCCACCTGTCCCAACATCTGCTTATCAATACCCGAGAGGGTCAATGTGAGCTGATACTGGTTGATCGAAGTTTTCTGACCTACACGTTCTGCCTTTGCCTCAATTCCTTGTGGAAGGTTATAGATGACCGGGTGCGAATATCCCAAAGCGAACACGATCTTCTGACCCTGCACCTCTGCCTTGTAACCAACGCCGACCAAATCCATTTCCTTCTTAAAGCCCTCGGTAACCCCGACGACCGCGTTGTTCGCGAGAGCCCGCGCCAATCCGTGAAACGCCGCGTCCTTTTCACTCGTCCGTTCCGCTATCAGTGCCGAATCTTCCTGCTTGAATGTGATGCCCTCGGGTATCAGCGTCGTGAGGGTTCCCTTTGGCCCCTTGACCTCAAGCGACGAGTCCTTGATCGCGACGGTAACGCCCGATGGGATCGTAATGGGTTTTTTTCCTACTCGTGACATAATCTTATTGTTCGTCGGGAAATGCCTGACGCTTTTTAGTAAACCTGTGCGAGGATCTCGCCGCCGACCTTCTCACTTTTCGCACGCTTCCCGCTCATCAATCCTTGCGAAGTTGAGATGATGTTGATCCCATATCCGCCCAAAACGCGGGGGATCTCACCTGCACCGACATAGACGCGTCGGCCCGGCCGCGACACACGCGACAAATGGGTGATTGACGATGTTCCTTTCGCGTCATAACGCAGAAAGATTCGGATCATGAACTTGGTGCCCTCGCCCTTGGGGCTAAAGCTGTTGATGTAACCCTCTTCTTTCAGGATCCTCGCTACTTCCAACTTCAATTTCGAACCGGGAATGTCTACGCGCGGATGATTCGCTCTGATAGCATTGCGAATTCGCGTCAGCATGTCGGCTATTGGATCTGTCATTCTCTTTAAACTCCGTAATAAAATTGTGGTGGTTCGGCCTACGCCGCCTTCCACAGCCAAATCTTCTTACCAGCTCGATTTCACGACGCCGGGGATCTGCCCTTCAAGAGCAAGTTCACGAAGCGCGATACGCGATATGCCGAATTTTCGGACAAATCCGCGTGAGCGGCCGGTCTGCGAGCAGCGGTTGCGCACCCGAGTGGGACTACCGTCGCGAGGCATCTTCTGCAGCTTCATCACAGCGGCGTCCACCTCTTCGGTCGTAGATTTCGGATTGTTTATTATCCGCTTCGCTTCCGCACGGCGATCTGCCCACAGGGCGACGCGACGCTTACGCTTTTCGTTCTTTACAATTTTGCTGATCTTTGCCATTTCTTTTACTAAACCTGCTATTGCTTGAAAGGCATTCCCATCGCTTTCAGCAGCGAGCGTGCCTGTTCGTCATTCGGGGCAGTAGTAACGATCGAGATGTTCATACCCCGCGTCTTATCAACCCTGTTAAAATCGATCTCAGGAAAAATAAGCTGCTCGCGAACGCCCAGCGTGTAATTTCCGCGTCCGTCAAAAGCTTTGCCCGAGATGCCGCGAAAGTCGCGAACCCGCGGAAGAGCAACCGAGATCAACCGGTCGAGAAATTCGTACATCCGGTCGCCTCGCAGTGTCACCATCGTGCCGATACTCATTCCCTGGCGAAGCTTAAAAGCCGCGATCGACTTCTTCGCCTTTGTCACAACCGGCTTCTGTCCCGTTATGGTCTTCAGCTCTTCGGTCGCAACGTCAAGGATCTTTGCATTCGAGCTTGCTTCACCAAGTCCCATGTTCACGATGATCTTTTCGATCTTCGGAACCGCCATCGGATTCTTGATCTCGAACTCTTTTGCGAGTGCCGGAGCTATCTCGCTCTTATATTTTTCTCTAAGTCTTGCCATTTCCTGATGTTCCTCGTTTCGGGACCCGGTCCGGCTCGTCACCAGCCATTACCGAAACTCAAACGGTCCTATCCTGCGTCTTCCTCTTTCTCAGCCTTGCTCTCTTTCTTACCGAACACATTGATGATCGGGACGATCTCGCCGCTTTTCGCGATACGAACCTTTTCGCCGTCACGAACCTCGTACTTAACGCGTGTCGGCTTGCCTGTCTTCGGATCAATAAGCGCAACGTTAGAAATGTTCACCCACGCTTCCTGCTCCTTAATGCCGCCTTCCTGATTGAGCTGCGGAACCGCCTTGCGGTGACGCTTCATCAACATCGCGCCTTCAACCTTCACCTTACCGTTCCGGGCATCGACCTCAATGACCTTGCCGCGAAAAGGCTGCCGCTTGCCGTCTGCGTCGTAACGGTTAAATTCTCTTCCCGAAATGAACACGACCTGGTCGCCGCGTTTGATCCTGCTTTTTGCTGTTCCTGCCGTCTTCATATCCTTATATAACCTCCGGAGCGAGGCTGACGATCTTCATAAAATTCTTTTCACGAAGCTCACGGGCAACCGGTCCGAACACACGCGTTCCAACCGGGGTGCCGTCGTCCTTGATCAGAACCGCTGCATTCTCGTCGAATCGGATGTACGTTCCGTCCTTACGACGAACTTCTTTCCGCGTTCTAACGACAACCGCGTTGTAAACCTTACCCTTTTTCGCCGTACCGTCCGGCGCCGCTTCCTTCACGGTAACCTTTATCTTGTCGCCTAGCCGAGCGATCTTCGCTGTCGAGCCGCCGATAGGGGCGATCATTTCAACACGCTTCGCACCCGAATTGTCTGCGACCGCTAACGAGGTCTGCATCTGAATCATATCTTCACCTCAAACTACCTGGCCTACACCGGCCAAAATACTAACACCTTAGAGCTGCGCTTTCTGGATGATCTCAACCACACGCCAACGCTTCCGGGCCGATAGGGGACGCGTTTCCACTATTCGAACGCGGTCACCGATCTTCGCGCCCATAACGTCATGGGCCATGAATTTCTTTCTTTTCTTGACGTACTTGCGATACATCGGATGCTTAACAAGCCGGTCCACACGAACAACGACCGTATTCGTCATCTTGTCCGATGAAACGATGCCGATCTTCTCCGCACGCTTGCCCTTATTCTGGGCTTGACCAGCATCGACAGATGAAACTGGCCCATCGGGGGCTGCCTCTTTCTTCGCTCGAGTTCGAACCGGCTTCTGTTCGGCCTCCGGTGAAGCTGCTTCCGCCGTCGGAGCCGCCTCAACTGCCGATTCGTCACCCGAATCTTCCGCGGCCGCCGCCTCAACCTCAGTTTCCGGCGCAGCCTCCGTCTCTACATGCTCAGCAGCCGCATCAACGTTCTCTTCTACTTCGTCTGTTTTCTTCTTGGCCATTTTCTTCTCTGATTTTACTTAGCCTAGCTGCCGGCCTCTTCCTTTGATTTCTGCCCGATCAATGTGTAAACACGTGCCAGAGTCTTTTTCTCGCGGCGGATGTCGTTAACCGTCTCACCAACGCCCAGCGTCTTTCGGAATTTAAGCCGGAAGAGCGATTCTTTAAGTGCGTCAGCCTGTTCGTTCAGTTCCTCAGCATTCATTTCGCGAAGCTGATCCATTTGTTCCTTGCGTTTCATATCTAGACTACGCCCCCTTCCATATC
>JACDAK010000079.1 GCA_013695495.1 Blastocatellia bacterium
ATCGTGTGGCGATAGTTTCGTTTCGTTCGCAGGTTGTCGGCAACCGGAGTGAGGCGGTGCCGGAGATCGTATCCCGGTTGACGAGCGATCGGAATGAGCTGCGGCGGGCGCTGGCGAATATCGGCACCAGCAACGGCACGCCTTATTATGATGCTTTGATCCGCGTTGCAGAGGACGTGTTTCGCGAGGCCCCTACGCGTGAGTTTCGCGGGAGGCGTGCAATTGTAGCTCTGACGGACGGCGTTGATTCGACCAGCCTGTCGGGGTTTGACGAGGTACGCGAAGGGATTGAGCGGATCGGTGCGGCGGCCTATTTCATCAACATCAACACGCGTGATTTCTTTGAGGACAATCTGCTCGGCGATTGCGAAGGGGCGATGCGTTTCTCGCAGGCGCAGATAAGGCGCTATTATGCGAAAATGCCTGCGGGAGTCGAGCGTACTTCCGATTTCTGCAAGCTCGGAGATTTTGAGCGGCTGGCGATCAGTAAGCAGCTTTATGCACTGGCAGAGGCGGAAATGACGCAGCTTTCAAAACTTTTGGGCGGCAGCGTGATTCCGGCGGCCGATCTCAACGAGGCCCGAGGGGCATTCAAACGCATGGCGGATGAGATCGGGACGAAGTATACGCTCGGTTACTATTCGACGAACGAGGCACGCGACGGGAAGTTTCGCACGATAAAGGTCGAGATCAAGGGACTGCCAAAGGGGGCTCAGGTGCGTGCACGCGAAGGTTACACTGCTCCTAATAATTAGTTTATGCAGGAAAAATTTAACAGGATCTGTCTGGTCGTACTCGATTCGGCGGGTGTCGGCGAAATGCCGGACGCGGCCGAATGGGGCGACGCGGGCAGCGACACGTTGGGGCATATCCTCGAGCGACGTCAGGTCAGCCTTCCGAATCTGCGGGCGATGGGGCTAGGAAACATCCGGCCGCTGAAGGGGCTCGAGCCGGTCGCGGAACCGATCGGGTCATTCGGGAAGTGCGCCTTGCGTTCGAACGGCAAGGACACTACGACGGGCCACTGGGAGATGGCGGGAATTGTGCTCGACAAGGCGTTTCCGACCTATCCCGAAGGCTTCCCGCCGGACGTACTTGAACGGTTTGTGACTGAGGGCCGTTTGCCGGGAGTGCTCGGCAATGTGCCTGCGAGCGGAACCGAGATCATTAAAGAATTAGGCGAAGAGCACGTCCGAACCGGCAAGCCGATCGTTTACACGTCGGCGGACTCGGTCTTTCAGATCGCCGCTCACGAAGAGGTGGTGCCGATCAAAAGGCTCTACGAGATCTGTGGGCTGGCAAGGCGAATTCTAGACGGCGAGCATAAAGTCGGACGCGTGATCGCGCGGCCGTTTCTTGGATCGAATGCCGGCGACTTCTGGCGGACGGAGAATCGACACGACTACGCCGTCCCGCCGCCGGAGCGAAATCTGCTGCCGATGCTGAAGGCAAAGGGCCTGGACGTTGTGTGCATCGGTAAGATCGCGTCTATCTACGATTCGGTCGGTGTAACGCAGGATCTGACTGCGAAGAACAATGAGCAGACGGTTGAACAGACGATCGCCGCACTTGGGGCAGACACGCGCGGGCTGATCTTTAGCAATCTTGTGGATTTTGATATGTTGTACGGGCACCGACGCGATCCGGAAGGCTACGCGGTTGCTCTCGAGCGTTTTGATATTCAGCTGCCTAATATCTTCGCGGCAATGGGCGTAGGCGATCTGCTGATCATCACTGCGGACCATGGCAACGACCCGACATTTCCGGGATCTGACCACACGCGTGAGTACGTCCCGCTGCTGGTGTATGGAAAGGCAGCAAGGGGCGGCGTCGACCTTGGTACGCGGGGTTCGCTTGCCGATATTGGTCAGACAATAGCTGAGAACTTTGGAATTAAGCTGGAGCACGGCGAGAGCTTTCTCGCCGCCGTCGCGGCTGGCTGATCTCTGTCAATTCATGGGGATCTGCCACTCTCCGCACCCGAGACAATATGAAAAACTTTAGATCTGCAGCGGCATGCCTCGTCGCTTTGTCACTGCTTTCGAGCCTTGCTATCGGCCAGCACGCGTTCATCGAGAGCCCTTCGCGGCTCCGTGCAGTTATCGAACAATACGAGCAGGACCGCGGCGCTTATAACCGCTTCTATTCCGCACCGCTCTCGGCCGCGCGGCGTGAGAAGTTCCGCAGTATCTATGATCAGCGGCTCGCCGATCTCGGTCGAATGGATTTCGTGAGGCTTGAGCATCAAGAAAAGATCGATTATTTGCTGTTCAGGAACCACCTCGAAAAGGAACTCCGAGATCTTGATCAAACGGCCGCACAGTTTGAGGAGATGCGTCGGATCCTGCCGTGGGCACAGACGGTCAGCGACCTCGAGGACCAACGCCGCCGGCTCGAGTCGATCGACGCGGAGAAGACCGCAGCTTTACTGCATAGTCTTGCGGGTACGATCGCTGAAACTCAGCGACTTATTGAAACCGACAAGATCGCGAAGCCAAAGCGTACCGTCGCAAATCGAGCGGTGCGAACGATCGCAACGCTCCGGATGACCCTTCGCAATTGGTACAACTTTCACGCTGCGTACGATCCCCAGTTCACATGGTGGAACAAGAAACCTTACGAGGCGGTTGAGGATGCGTTGCAGAAGTATTCGACCTACGTTGTGCAGCGCTTGGTCGGCATTGCACCCGATGATCGGACAACGATAATCGGCGATCCGATCGGCAGGGAAGCGTTGATCGCGGAATTGCAGGCGGAGATGATCCCCTACACGCCTGAAGAGCTGGTAGAGGTCGCGAATAAGGAATTTGAATGGTGCGTCGCGGAGCTAAAGAAAGCGTCGCGCGAGATGGGGTTCGGCGACGACTACATGAAGGCGATCGAGGCCGTGAAGCAGAAGTATGTGCCGCCGGGCAAGCAGCCTGAGCTGATCCGCGACTTTGCTCTTGAAGCGATCGAGTATGTAAAGAAACACGATCTGCTGACCGTGCCGCGTGAAGCGGAGGAAACCTGGCGGATGGAAATGATGTCGCCGGAGCGGCAGTTGGTGGCGCCGTTCTTTTTGGGCGGCGAGACGATTCTCGTTGCATACCCGACGGACGGGATGACGCATGAGCAAAAGATGATGTCGCTGCGCGGCAACAACCCGCACTTTGCACGGGCTGTTACACATCACGAGTTGATCCCCGGCCACCACATGCAGCAGTTTATGAATCGCCGCTACAGAACCTATCGGTCGTCGTTCCGCACGCCGTTTTGGGGCGAAGGATGGGCGCTATATTGGGAGTTCATTTTGTGGGACCGCGGTTTTGTTCAGACGCCGGAGGATAAGATCGGAGCACTGTTCTGGCGATCGCATCGGGCGGCACGCATCATCTTTTCGCTGAATTTTCATCTCGAGAAGATGACGCCGATGGAGGCGGTTGATCTACTCGTCGATAAAGTCGGACACGAGCGCGAGAATGCCCTGGCTGAGGTGCGGCGCTCGTTCTCGGGCGATTACGGCCCGCTTTATCAAATGGCGTATATGATGGGCGGCTTGCAGTTCTATGCTTTGCATCGCGATCTTGTCGGCTCCCGAAAAATGACCGACCGGCAATTTCACGACGCGATACTAAAGGAGGGCTCGATACCAGTGGAATTGGTGCGTGCGATCTTGACTAAGCAGCCGCTCACGCGCGACTTTCGAACAAATTGGCGCTTCTATAACCTGCAGCGTTAACGGTGGCACGAGGCTTGCGACTTTACCTTTAGAGAGGGAATTATGGCCGAAAAGACGACATATGACAAGAGTATCGGAACGAAGGAACGTAGCGTTACCGCCGCGACAAAGGTATGGGCGTTAGTTCTTGGAGTAGTTTTTGTAGCAGGGCTGATCATTCTTTACACCATGTATTCTGCTGGCACAACGAATGACGCCTTGCCGACCGGCACGCGGCCGGCCCCGGGAGGGGCGGCAGAACCATAAAAACAGTTGATTTTCATTGAATCGATGCACTCACATCTAAGTTGATGTGAGTGCCTTTTTTGTATACAGTTCGCTCGTCGTATTTGAAACGAGTTCGAGCAATCGGCTAAGCTGTGCATATGAGAAAGTTAGTTTTGATAATCGCTCTAGCATTTGCAGTTGGGTGTGGTTCGGACGAGGGAGCACACGATCACTCACACGACCATTCGAACGATCATTCGCACGATCACAGTTCTGCGCCGGTTCCCCCTGCTGATGGACACTTGGGGCATTTCGCCGACCACGCCAACATGGAAAGCTCGCCGGGAGCTGCGGACGCACCTGTGGAGCTGCAGTTTATTGACACGATGATCGCTCATCATCAGGGCGCGGTGGACATGGCACGCATGGTAGAGGCGCGCGGCGAGGACCCTCGCTTCAAGCTATTTGCCTCGCGGATCGTAGAAGCTCAAGAACGCGAGATCACCGAGATGAAGCGGTGGCGGGACAAATGGTTTGAGGGCCGATCCGAAGCTGTGAACATGGACTTTCCGGGTATGCGCGATGGAATGTCCGGGATGGACATGAAGAGGCTCGATGGGCTGAGCGGCCGTGATTTCGATTTGGAGTTTATCAGACAGATGATCCCGCACCATGAAGGGGCCGTGGTCATGGCAAGGGCGCTTATGGACACAAAGAACTATCCCGAGCTGCGAAAACTAGCCGATACGATAATCAAGGAACAAACAGCCGAGATCGAGCAGATGCGCAAATGGGAAGCTGAGTGGGCGAGTTCTCAGAAGAACTGAAGACCGCCGCACAGGGAGTCCGAAGCCGCCGACTGGGCGGCTTTTCTCATTGCGTATCAACTCCGTACAACCTATCAATGAATTCGTTAAAAATTCCCATGTACTGCTTTGATACGAACAGCAGCCCGCCCCTGAGTTTTCGGGCGATTTGAATTGGCACGGTCTTTGCACCATTGAGTAGTGCCCGTTGAATGTTATGTCAAAACAAGTTATTTCAGTTGATGGCGAAGATCGGACGGTAAGAGAGGATACGGCGAAAGCCTTTAGAGGTAAACGTTGGGCATTATTAAGCCTCGCCGCAATCATTCTCATTGCCGCGCTGATGTTCTTTGGCGGTATGTTCAAACTCGCCACGGACGATTCAACGCCGCAACGAACTGCTCCTGCTACCGGAGACAGGTTACCGGGTTCCTAGAGTATGAGTTTAGTAGTTTTTGCATTTTCACAAATAGATCAAGGGGGCTAGAACAAGGGGGAGTGAAAATGGTGGTCACGTGTGACTTTGGACGTTCTTTACGGAGCGTCTTTTTTTTGTCCGTTTCCCGGCGTCGCGAAACTTGTTAATCTATAAACCATGCTTGTGCTCGGGATAGAAAGTTCGTGCGATGAAACGGCAGCCGCGGTAGTTCGTGACGGCCGGGAGATCATGTCGTCTGTCATCTCGTCGCAGATCGACCTCCATACTCTTTACGGCGGCGTTGTGCCCGAACTCGCGTCGCGTGAGCATCTGGCGAAGATCGGCCCTGTGATCGACCAGTCACTTGCGGAAGCGGGGACGCAGCTGAGCTCCATTAGCGCGATAGCGGTCACCCAAGGACCGGGGCTGGTAGGGTCCTTGCTTGTAGGTGTCTGTTATGCCAAGGCATTGGCGTACGGCTTGAGTATACCTTTGGTGGGGGTCAACCACATTGAAGGGCATGTTTACTCCGTCGTATTCGAAAACCCGCAGGTAGAGTATCCGGCGATGGCGTTGATCGTGTCGGGCGGCCATACCAACATATTTTACATTCCGCAGGAAGGCTCGTATAAGGTGGTCTCTCGAACCCGAGACGACGCAGCGGGCGAGGCTTTCGACAAAGTAGCAAAGATGCTGGGGCTTGAGTATCCGGGCGGCCCGGCCATCGAGAAGCTCGCACGATCGGGCGACCCGCAGGCAGTGAAGTTTACGCGACCAAAGATCTCCGATGGCCGGCCGGACTTCAGTTTCAGCGGTATGAAGACGGCAGTATCGCGTTATCTAAAGGAGAACGAGATCGATCCTGCACTGCCCGGTGAGGAGCCCGGTAGGCCTATCAAGGATCTCGCGGCTAGCTTCCAGTCTTCGGCCGTTTCGCTATTGGTCGAAACGATGGCCAAGTTGGCAGAAGAGCATCGTCCGCGAACGTTGATCGTGGCTGGCGGCGTGGCGTGTAACCTTGCCCTTCGCGAAATGGCGGAAGAAGCCGCGCGAAATCTCGGGGTTCCGGTCTACTTCCCTTCAAAACATCTCTCTACCGACAACGCGGCCATGATCGCTGCTGCCGGTTACGCCCATTTAGCTCAAGGACGAAGTTCGGAAATGAACATGACGGCGGATGTGACGCTGCGTCTGCAAAATCTGGAGAATGAAGATGCAGAGCTGCGAAAACGAAAGGTGCGTTACCGATTGTAAAGTCTTGCAAGCAGGTGCTTACAAGCGATAGAATTGGGTTTCGAAGGTTACGATCCTGTCAATTTAGTTGCTGCGTCCGACGTGCTGCTCACGCACAGCGGACGCCCGTTCAACTCTACGGCGATTCGCCGTTTCAAAACAAAGGGGAATAATGATCAAATTCAATAAGCTGGTTATCGCTGCCGTTATCGCAACGTTCGCGTCCGCAGTCGTGTACGCACAAACCGCACCGATACAGTTTCGGCTTGAGCAAAACTACATAACCGGGCTGACGTCTCCAGTGCTGCTCACGCACGCCGGCGACGGAACGCGACGCAAGTTCATCGTGGAAAAAGGCGGGGTGATCAAAGTTGTCCAG
>JACDAK010000097.1 GCA_013695495.1 Blastocatellia bacterium
CTCCCGGGTTCATCAACGTTCAGGCGATGGATCTTTATCAGCAATTCGTCGCTAAATATGAGAACGAAAAGGTTGAACGAATTGCGATGAAGGTCGGAGCCCTGACCGCGCACGCTCATGAGCCGTACTTTTACGGGTTCACTTGGTCGCCGATCGGCGTCGCGACAGAGTATGTAAAGAACTCGCGCGTCATACGAGATTACAAGATCACCGAAAAGCCGGCGTTATCCGACCGGGAGCGGATCGTTATTGGGGCCCGGACCTATGAGGCCGATCTGACGTCGGGTGGTGCCGCGGACCTTCCGGATTATTTTGAAGGAAAGGCGCGCGACCTTGATTACAAGACGCTGCGGTATCCCGGTCATTATGAGTGGGTGGAAACGGTGGAGAAGTCGCTGCCAAAGGATGAGGATCTACCCAAGCGGCTGGAAGATCTGATGCTGCAGACGATTCCCTCGGTCGAAGACGACCTCGTTCTTGTGCATGCGTCGGTTGACGGGTTTGACTCACGAGGGCGGCGGCGCATGTTGGAAAAGGCGTACTTCGTTGAACCGCTGGAAATAAACGGCAAGCATCTTCGTGCCATTCAGACTACGACGGCGGCTCCGCTTTGCGAATCTGCGATGATGCTGCTTAGCGGATACCACCACGGCGTGCTGCTGCAGAGCCAGATCGACCCGGAGAGCTTTTTGCACGGCCGGTTTGTCTCGCGGGTTTATCAGTAAAAGCTTTTTTGGGGATCTACGGCCGGTTCGTTGTTGAGAGGCGAACCGCCGTTTTGCGCTAAGTGACGATTCTTACGGCACCGCGAACAAGTGTTAAACTACGGCTTTGACGATGGGAAACGACGCCCTTACCAAGAACGAAGATGCAACGCTGGCAAAGGCCGGGCGCAGCCTTCCGACGGCGACGGAGTTGGCACCGCTCAACGCCCTAGAGCGCTCGGCGTTTTACCTAACTCGGCGGATGAACTTTGGCGCGTGGAAGCGTTTTTGGACATTTTGTCAGCGCCACATCGGCTCGCTTTGGATCTATCTAGCGACGTACAACCTGATGAACGTGTTCGGTTTGGAGAACGTTGCCGATAGCGACGACAGCCGGCCGCTGATCCTCGTGGCGAATCACCGGTCGTTTTTCGATATGTACACGGTTTCGAGTGTGCTCTTTCGTCGGACGTCTCGAAAGATGGCTCTCTTTTTTCCGGTACGGGCGAAGTTCTTTTATACGAATCCGGCGGGTTGGTTCGTGAACTTTGTGATGGGATGGTGGTCGATGTATCCACCGTTCTTTAGGGAAGAGAAACAGGCCGCGAAGCGTGAGTTTGATAAGTTTTCGGTCCGCGAGCTGACGTCACTGTGTGCTGCGGGCGAGGGGCACATCATCGGATTTCATCCGGAAGGAAAACGGAATTTGAACGACGATCCGCACAATTTCTTGCCTGCTCAACCGGGGATCGGTAAGGTGATCTATTCGGCACGTCCGCAAGTCATACCGGTGTTCATCGCTGGTTTAGGAAACGATCTGTCCCGGCAGATTTGGGGGAACTGGTCGGGCGGCGAAGATGTCAGGATCTGGTTTGGAGAGGAGATTGATCTTTCGGAGTTCTATGAACGTCCGGACCGGCTGCGTACGCATAAACAGATCAGCGATCATTTGATGGAGAAGATTGGCGAACTCGCGGCAAAGGATCGCGAACGGCTGAACCGTCACTCATAACTCAGTGCTTCTACCGCATCGAGCCGCGCTGCTCGCAATGCCGGATATAACCCGCCGACCGCTCCGCCCAGCAGCCCCACGACAAAGACAATCGCTATTACGGTCGGGCTTATTTCAACTTGCAGCGTAGTCACGAAATTGAGGCCGTATCGGAGAACGACTGTCAAAACAATTCCTCCGATTATTCCTAAGAAGCTGATCAGCAGGGCTTCCTGCGTTATCGTCAAAGCAATCTTCCCGCTACTCATTCCGAGCGATTTCATTATGCCGATCTGTCGGGTACGTTCGGTCACCGTCGTGTACATCGTGAGGAGAATGACGAGGGCACTGATGACCGCAGCGATGCCGATGAAGACGTTCAGGAAAATATTCATCGCGGGAAAGCCCGCCATGTAAAGCTCTTCGAGATCTTCGGTGCGGATGATCTGATTGTCCGGAAAACGGTAGGTAAGGACCGCACCGACATCGTCAACAGTTCGGCCGGGAGTGACCTTGACGAGTACCGTGGAGATCTTGCCTTCGCTGCCGAGTTGCTGCTGCATAAGGCCGCGATCTATCTTTACGCGCGCGCCGCCGGCCGGTTCATAGGTGCCTACGATCGTGAATTTGCGGTCGTACAGCAGGAGCGTGTCACCGACCGTCAAATTTCTCTGCTGCTGCCACCCAGTGTCGATCACCACCTCGTCAGCCATCGACTGAAAGGGGCGGCCCTCAACTATCTTCAAACCGGAAAGTGCGGCGTACTCGTCAAAAACCACGCCGTCGATCAGCCGCTTTCCCGCATTGCTGTCCGCCGCGTCAACGGAGTTCTGACCGATGCCGACGGCTGCGGCTACGCCGTCCACGGCAGCAAGCTCGGCGGCCAAGCTTTCGTCAAGTCGGAATGCGTCGGAACCTGCCATCCCCAGCGAACCCGATGCCCGTACGAAGATCTCTGCACCGACATTCCCCTCGCGCGACGCCTGTTCGCGAATCGTACCGTTCGCCAATCCGACGGTAAAAATGATCAGCAGCACACCGACAGAAATGCCAAGGACACTCACGAGGGTGCGAGCCGGTCGATGAAGCATATTTGAGAAAACCAAGCTGTCCATTCTAAGTCGGTTGAGCTAATTGGGCCGTGCGGGAGCGGAAGTGTTCGTGTTGGCTCCGGCGATCTGCGCGTCTGACGAGGGTTCATTTTGAATCTCTTCGGGCGAACGCCAGCCCGCCTTTCGAAGCAGGTCGACCGCAAAACGGACCGGGACAGCCATGTTCACCGCGGTGTTTTCCGTAAACACGCCGAAATTCACACCGATCACCCGGCCGCTTTGTCCAAAAAGTGGAGCACCCGACCCACCTTCGGCCGTTCGTGCATCATGAACAATGCGGCGGGCGTCGAGGTCCGTGATCGCGCCCTGCGTCGTAAGCGGGACGATCTTTTGCGATTGTGCAAGAAAATTAATCAGATTCTGACGCGAATTACCGAACCGGGCATTGATAGATTTTGCCTCGTCGTCATCTACCATCGCCAGCAGCCTGTCCGGGCCGTTGGGGTAACCCATCGTCACGACCGTCCTGCCGACGGTTGCCGCTTCCCCGTTCATCTCAAGCGGTATGCTTGGGATCTCGCTCGGCATCTGCGTTGCGTCTATTGACGCCACGGCCACATCTTCGCGCGCATCGGTTTGCCGCAGCTTCAACGGGAAAGGCTGTGGATGTCCCGGAAAGTAGATAACCAGACGTCTGACCCGCGCGCGGCCGTTTGAATTCCGCATCATGTTCTTAACGACGTCATCTTCCGTCCAGGGCTGCAGCACATGACGGTTTGTGACTATGTAGCCGTCGCCAACATGGAACCCCGTGCCTATAAAATCATATTCGACCGGGCTGCCGCTGCCTTCTGTTGTGAGGGACGTTTGCGGATTTCCCACCATCGGCGTGTCGTCTTCGGAAGGAACCTGATAAGGATACTCTTCGAGCGCGTGAGCGTCGGGATAGCGAAGTACACGCCCGCTGCTGCGGTCAACAAGGTCATAAACGCCAACGATCAGGCAAATTGCGCTTCCATATTCGACACGGACGTTCTGGGCGAGGGATTGCGAACGGATAAGATCCCTATTTGTTCGGTCCAGGTCGCCAAGTTGCTGGCTCGCGGTTCCGAGTTGATCTTCGAGCCTGCCGATCATATCGCGTTGGATCTCTGCCTGTTCGCGGCTGGCGCGAAGCTCGGAACTTACCGAATAGCCAAGATAGAGCACGCCTGAAAGGAAGCCTGCGGTCAGCACAAGTGCGATCAGCTTCGTCGTCCAGCTTATCTCGCGCATCAGCTCGCGGCTGAATTCGCGAAGGAAGGCCTTTGCGTCGTCACGCTGCGGCGAGGCGGCAGCGTCTAACGCGGCTTCCGCAATAAACGGAGCGACCTGCGGGTCGGAACGCTTTGTTGTAATAAGTGACGGCTTCTCCGCGAGTGCGAAGAAGGTAAACGAAATATCGGTATCACTAACGCGGACGATGTCGCCGTCGTTTATGGCAACGAAACGTCTGATCGGAGCGTCGTTTTTCGTTAGGCCCGCAAGGGGGTCGAAATCGATTACGCGGAAGACACCTTCGGTGTTCTCCAGCCGCAACCAGACGCCCGCGGATTCGAGCTGCTTGGTGTGGATCTGAAGGTCACAGTTTTCATCGGAACCGATGCTCAGCCGTTCTTCAGAAAAGAACTCCGTTCGCTTTTCTGAGCCGACCGAAATGTGAATGATTATGCCTAACGCCATGTTGGTGTAAACAGTAGTTTACGGTTCGATTTTATCACAACCTAGATTTCTTCGGTGCAACACTG
>JACDAK010000131.1 GCA_013695495.1 Blastocatellia bacterium
TCCCTCAACTACCGGATCGACGAATTCCAGGTGCGAAGGATTGCTCGAAAGCTCGATGCGTACGGCGTTACCGGCGCGTGTGGTGCGTTTGCCCAAGGCGCCCTGGTGATATTTCACGTCGCCTTCGTCGGCCGGGAAACTTGGGTGCGAAGTGCCCTCAAAGACCGTGAAGATGCGCTCGGCCATGTCGCCTGTTTTCGAATCGCCGACTATATTCGACAATACGTTCAACCGGCCGCGGTGGGCCATTCCCACGTATATTTCTTCGATGCCGCGCTCGGAGGAACACTCGACCAGTTGGTCCAGCATGGGAATGACGGTTTCACAGCCTTCGAGCGAAAACCTTTTCTGGCCCAAATATTTCTTGTGCAGAAACTGCTCAAATTGCTCCGCTTCGATCAATTTTGTGAGAAGTTCCTTTCGCGTATCCGGCGAGAGTTCCTCGGTATCGACAAATTGCTTGCGAATTCGCTTCCTTAGCCAGTCCTTTTCTTTTTTCGTCTGTATATGACGATATTCGATGCCTACCTTGCCGCAGTACGCCCTTCGCATGATCTCGATAATGCGGCGTAGCGTAGACGTCTTTTCGTCATGGAGCCCCCCCGTGATGAACTCGCGATCGAGGTCCCAGATGGTCAAGCCAAAGTTCTCAAGCTCCAGCTCGTCAGAGTCATGCGGAGCCATATTCAGCGGGTCGATGTCTGCCAGCAAGTGGCCCCTCGTACGATATGCGTTGATAAGCTGCAGAACGTTAGCCTGCTTTTCAATCTGCTCGCCGATATGGTCGTTACCGAAAATGGAGGGGTTATGGTCCTCATTCCACTTTAGGGGCGGAAAGTTGATCTCAAGTGCGATAAAAACGTCGTTGTAAAAGCTGTGCTGGCCCAACAAGAATTCGTGGATTTTCGCGAGGAAAAGCCCACTCTCGGCGCCCTGGATGACCCGATGGTCATAAGTGCTGGTGAGCGTCATGATCTTACTGATACCGATCTGTGAAAGAGCGGCGTTAGTCATCGCCTGATACTCGGCAGGGAATTCGATCGCACCGGTTGCGATAATTGCACTCTGCCCCGCCATTAGCCGCGGGTTGGAGGCAACTGTCCCGATCGTTCCCGGATTCGTCAGCGAGATGGTAGTTCCTTGAAAATCGGAGATCTCAAGTTTGCCGTCCCGAGCCTTCTGTACCGTCTCATTATAGCCGTTGAAGAACTGCGCAAAGTTCCTGTTGCCGCAATCCTTGATGTTGGGAACTAAAAGGTTGCGCGAACCGTCCTTTCTAGTGATATCTATCGCGATGCCTAGATTTATACTTTCGTTCTCGATCCGCGAGGGTTTGTCCTCTACTACCGCATAACCGTGGTTCATCTGCGGATATTCTTTGACTGCGCGGACGATCGCCCAAGCGATAAGGTGGGTGAACGAAACTTTACCGCGACCTGTGCCCAGCATATGTTCGTTGATCACTCGGCGGTTTTCTTCGAGTACCTTTACTGGTATTGTGCGCAACGAGGTAGCGGTTGGCACCGTCAAGCTCGTCTCCATGTTCTCAACGATCTTCTTCGCGACCCCGACTAGAGGCTTTGTCTGACTGTCGAGGCTGACGGGAGGTGCCGCGGAAGGCTTGGGTTTAGCAGCCGGTGCAGGCTTCGCGGCGTCTCCAGAGGTGGGTGCTGGTTTTGGTTCGGCCTTTACCGAAGCGGTGCCATTACCCGCGATAAGCTCTTTGAAGAACGATTGCCACGATTCGTCGACGGAGGTTGGATCTGCCTGATAGCGTGCCAGCAATCCTTCGACATAGCTCGCGTTCGCTCCAAAACTCTCGGTTATATATGCGGATAGATCTGTGATTTTTTGAGTCACGGCGTTATTAGAAATCCTTGAAAATTAGTTGCTTCAACCAATTATCTTATCGCAAATAGCGGAAAAAGATAAGCGTTAGCGTTTGACGGCGAACCGCGTCAATCTCTGCGCAAAGGGTTTGAAATGAGGACATCAATATCGACCGGCACGACACGCTTGTGGTAGAAGCCGAGCTTGCGGAATTTACCGAACACAAAAGCGCGTCCTGTGACGCGCCACTGCTCTCGCGAGTCGCGAAACTCGCGCCAGGCGGCCTGGATCATCCGCTCGGTCGGGACAAAGATTTGAGCGGGACGGGGAAGTCCGATATTTTCATTCCGACGGATCTCAAACGCGGAGTCGTAGTCTTCGATCGTGACCGGAATGCCGTCAATACGGAACTCATTGAAAACAACGGATTCGATCTTTGCACTTTGATCGGTCGAAAGAATGC
>JACDAK010000133.1 GCA_013695495.1 Blastocatellia bacterium
ACGCATCTCTGGCGATCGTAGACGGCGTACATCGCCGGTGGACTTTGCTTCTCGAATCCATGACTGACCGACAGTTTCAGCGTGAGTTCATCCATCCAGATAGCGGCCCATGGACACTTGAAGGGTCGTTACGGCTTTATGCGTGGCATTCCTTTCACCACTTGGCACATATAACTCGAACGCGAGAGCGACACGGCTGGTAAAGATGTCAGATGCGTCACTTGAAGGTCGATTGATATCGCTCGATGTTTTTCGAGGGATGACTATCGCGGGCATGGTTCTGGTCAATAATCCGGGCACGTGGTCCGCTATCTACGGACCGCTGAAGCATGCTGAGTGGCACGGGATCACCCCAACCGACTACATCTTTCCCTTTTTTCTCTTTATTGTCGGCGTCGCAATGCCCGTCGCTCTTAGCAGGCGTATCGCCGAAGGCGTCACTCGCGACGTCTACGTCAAGATCTTGTCGCGATCCGCTGCGATCTTCGCCGCGGGCCTGGCTATCTCCGCACTCCCCCTCTTCGACATCAACAAGACGACAACTCCCGCTTTTTTTAAGTGGGTCGCCGTCCTTGCTGTGATCGCCGCTCTCTTCTTCCTATTCGCGCGCAAGTTTAAGATCGCCCTTGCCTTGATCGGGGTCTGGGCAATGGTACTGATCGTTTCGCAGCTTGCCGGCTACGAGATAATTCCCTACCACTTTGGAGGCATGCGTATCCCGGGGGTGCTTCAGCGTATCGCGGTGTGTTACCTCGTCGCGTCCCTCATTTTCCTTCACACTTCATGGAAGCAGCTGGCAGCCATCGGAGCCGCCATGCTGCTAATCTACTGGTGGCTGATGACGGCGGTCCCGGTTCCCGGATGCGAGGTTACTTCGATCGATGACAAAGCGTGCAATCTCGCGGCTTATATCGATCGGCTCATCCTTACCGAGGCACATATCTGGCGGGCGGGGAAGGTGTATGACCCAGAAGGCATCCTTTCGACGATTCCGGCGGTGGTGACGACGCTTGCGGGTGTGCTAGCCGGCACCTGGCTCCGACAGGAACGCGAGCCAGCCGATAAAGTGAACGGCCTTTTCTTTTTCGGTGTTATGTTGCTTGCGGCAGGGTGGACATGGAGCCTCGTCTTCCCGCTAAACAAAGCGTTGTGGACTAGCTCTTATGTCGTTTATACCGCTGGCCTAGCTCTTCTCACGCTCGCAGCCTGCTACTGGCTGATCGACATCAAAGGATATCGCCGATGGGCGTTCCCGTTCGTGGTTTTCGGCGTCAACGCCCTCGGACTGTTCGTTTTCTCTGGGATCTTTGCCCGCATGCTTAACATCATTCGTTTCGGCCCCGAAGGCGAACAGATAACCCTGCAGAAGCTTATCTTTCAAAATGTGTTTCTCTCGCTTGGGTCACCCTTAACCACATCGCTACTCTACGCTCTCACGTTTATCCTTTTCTGGTGGTTCCTGATGTGGCTCTTATACCGAAAGAAGCTCTTCCTGAAGGTATGATGTGCCTCCAAACAAGCACTGCTTTACCTATCGCTTGATTCGTAATAAAGTAATTATCTTCCTCACGCATAGTAATGACCGGCCATTCTACAGTTACACAAACAGAATTCTCTGACCTCGAGCTCGTTCACCGCGGAAAGGTTCGTGATGTATATCGCATCGACTCCGATCGGCTCCTGCTAGTTGCTACAGACCGACTGTCGGCGTTCGACTGCATTCTGCCGACGCCTATTCCTTACAAAGGCCGCGTGCTTACAGCTCTCTCAGGTTTCTGGTTCAAACGGCTGAAACACATCGTACCGAACCATTACATCACGTCGGATCACGACAAAATGCCCGATGAAGTTCGGAAACATCCGGAATTGCGGGGGCGTTCTACGTTGGTAAAAAACGCCGAAGTCTTTCCAATAGAATCCGTCGTTCGCGGTTATCTCGAAGGCTCGGGCTGGAAGGATTATCAGGCGACCGGGAAGGTCTGCGGACGCGAGTTGCCGCCGGGACTGCGTCAGTGTGACGAGCTGCATAAACCGATCTTTACACCAGCAACAAAAGCCGTTACCGGACACGACGAAAACATCTCGCAGCTCGAGGCGGTAAACATCCTAGGCCACGACACAGCTGTCGAGTTAAAGAGGATTTCGCTTGAGATCTATCGCGAGGCGAGAGCGTATGCACTCGAACGTGGGATAATCATCGCCGACACGAAGTTTGAATTTGGCCGCGACACAAAAGGTAATATCATGCTCGTCGACGAGGTTCTGACGCCGGACTCGTCGCGATTTTGGAACGCAGAAACTTACGAGCCAGGCCACGCACAAGCTTCGTTTGACAAACAGTTCGTTCGGGAATATCTTGAAACACTCGACTGGGACAAAACACCGCCGGCTCCCCCGCTGCCCGACGAGATCGCAGAGGCAACATCACAACGATATCTCAAGGCCTATGCATTACTTACAGGTCAGGAACTTTCGACCGATTAGCAGTTTAGTAAAACGATGCGCGACCGTTTGGAAAACTTGATCGAACACATGCTCGACGGCAAGATCATGCTTGCTGAGGCGATCAGTGAATTCGAGAGGATCTATATCGAAAAAGCATTGGAACGAAACGGCGATCACCTTTCAAACACCGCGGTCGCTCTCGGCATCCACCGCAACACGTTATCTAAAAGGGTTGCCGACTATCGAACCGATCTGAAGCTCAACTCACACAACGGCCGGGGCTCACGCCGACTCTAAGACCTCGACCTCATCCCCCACATTTATGACCCCTCCGGGATTTTCCGCGATCAGGTTCTGCCCGAAAAGCACCCCTCGCTCTGATTTTCTATATGTTGCGAGCGTTCTTAGCGGCTCGTTCCCGTCAATCACGCCGCGATCTGGATCGACCGTTGTGAGAACGCAGCGTGCGCAGGGCTTGACGACGTGAAAGATCGTTGTGCCTATACGTATCTTGCGCCATCGATCTTCTTCGAACGGTTCGCTTGTATCAGCAACGAGATTCGGTCGGAAGCGGCGCATCTCGACGGGCCTTTCCAATCGCGAGTTAAGATCTTCGAGCGAGCGCTCGCCAATTAGCAGAAACGGATAGCCATCCGCGAAGCTGACCTCATCGTCAGCGTCCACCGCATAATTCGGATTCACGGGCCGCTTCGAAGTTTCCGGCATAACAACCAGCCGGCATTCCATTCCCAATACAGTAGAGAACCAGCCACTGATCTCGGGACTATAAGGACGAGCGGCAACAGTCGACCCCCAGACCGTAACCGTGAGCTCGTCAGAGCTTTCCGGATTCATCTGAATGCCTATTCTTTCAGCCCCCGGAACAGAGACGTGAATCTGTGCGCCTTCAACTTCGATCGAGACGCGCGCCATTTGTGGATGTTCACGCTGCGTTAGGAACCGCCCGGCCATATCCACCAGCATCCACCTGCGATCGTGCCGGAGCCCGCGACCTTCGACCACCGATCGAGCGAGTGGCAGCTGCCCTAGCGATTTGATGGGATAAATGGAGATTTCGGAAAGTCTCATAAATTTGATAGAAGAACGCTCATATTTTATGCAATTGCGATAACAGGGTTGACAATGTAAACGATGTTTTGTAAATTAGCACTCTAAGAACGCGAGTGCTAATGATCAGGAAAATGGGAGAGCACAATGCGTTCAGCTGCTATCTTAATCGTTTTACATTAATTTCGAAAGGAGTATATAGACATGGCAACTAACATAAAGCCGCTTCATGATCGTGTGATCATTCGGCGAATCGAAGACAACGTTAATCAGACTGCGGGTGGGCTTTTCATACCCGACACAGCAAAGGAAAAACCCCAGGAAGGCGAAGTTATCGCTGCCGGCGAAGGCAAGTATAAAGAAGACGGAACGCGACAGACGCTGGACGTAAAAGCGGGCGATCGCGTTTTGTTCGGCAAGTACAGC
>JACDAK010000134.1 GCA_013695495.1 Blastocatellia bacterium
GGATGAACGCCTGGCCGCTGTGCAGGCCTATCTCATTTAGCCGTTTCTCAAGGTGGCTGCGATGGGCAGTTGCGACCCGCGAGAGCAGGTAACTAGCGGTTTCGTGAAATTTCATAGCGTGCAAACGTCTGTTTAATTAGCTATTTATTGATTGATGATTAGCGTGCGAATCAAGGATGGTTAGCACGCTAAGAACTTATGGTTAGCTGGCTAACGAATGAATATTAGCACGGTATTAATAAATAATAAACTGGCGTATAATTTACGAATGGAAGACGCAGTAAAGCTTAAAAACGCCCGTGGATTGCTGCTCCGGCTGCATAAGAAGCTGGTCGATCGTGAGCGGATGCTCTACGAAGGTTTCAACGGGTCGGTCACGTCCGGGCAGTTCCTCAGCATCCTCATCGAGGATCCTGATTTTGAATGGCTGCGAAAGTTTTCGACGCTTATTGTTGATATCGATGAGATGTTTGATCAAAAAGACGGGTTTACGATGGAGGCCGTGGACGTCCACCTTCAGAAACTTCGTGAACTTGTTACGATGAAGGTCGAGGACGAACGCTTTCGGGCAAAATATCAGGCGGCTTTGCAGCAGGACTTCGACGCTGCAGCTTATCAGGGCGAACTTAAAGAACTACTTGCAATAGACACGTAAAAAGCCGCGGCTGTTGGGCCGCGGCTCATGTTAATGCGCTACGTTAACGGTCGGGCCTTACGCTCGGCCGCTATTTTTCCAATCATCTAGAAATGCTTCGAGCCCCTTGTCCGTTAGCGGATGATGGACGAGCTGCTTAATGACCTTAAACGGGATCGTTGCGACGTGTGCCCCGACCAATGCTGAGTCAACGATATGCATCGGGTGACGGATTGACGCCGCGAGCACCTCGGTCTTGAACCCATAGTTGTCGTAGATCTGAACGATGTCAGAGATGAGCTGCATGCCGTTGGTGGCAATGTCATCTAGCCTGCCGATGAAAGGCGAGATGTAGCGTGCTCCGGCCTTTGCCGCCAAGATAGCCTGTGCTGCCGAAAAGCATAGCGTCACGTTCACGCCCGTGCCCTCATCAGTCAGGATGCGCGTCGCTTTTAGCCCTTCAAGCGTTAGTGGACATTTAACAACAACGTTGGGGGCGATCGTCGCCAACTCACGGCCTTCGGCGAGCATCCCTTCGGTGTCGAGCGCTGTTACCTCTGCCGAAACATCCCCGGTCACGATCTCGCATATCTTTGCGATATGCTCCTTAAAATCAACATCGCCCTCTTTCGCTACGAGCGAGGGGTTAGTGGTTACGCCGTCGATAAGCCCAATTTCGTTGGCTTCACGGATCTCGTCAAGATTTGCAGTATCAATAAAAAATTTCATTTGTTTGCTCGGATAAATAACCTGAGGTTTTCTGACATTTTAATGAAGAGTGCGAGCGAAGTCTAGGAAGTCGGTCAGTTAAAGCCGACGCGTCGCGATATCGGGCTTACGGAGTCGTATTTCCAACAACATACGGAAAATCTCACTGTTCTAATGCGTCTCTACGTAAACTCTAAGGGTTCTCAAAGGACTTTTTTCTGTTGGAAGGTTAATTTGTGCTTGCAGGCAGAATTTAAACCAGATCTTAAATGACTCAGTTTATTGGTGCTATAGCGGCAGAAAGTATCTGAAAATGGAGGAAGCATGGCAGCGAGTTTACCGAATTTCAATATAATGGCGACCGGTTACAAGGGGGACGGTTGGACGGCAGACATGGTGAAGAAGGTGGCAGGTCGTTCTCTAATGGACCCAAAGATCGACGATACTTGCATCGTAAGGATCAGCGATCCATTGAATAATGCAGGCGGAGTGCACAAGATACCAAGTATAACGGTTCCCTTTAGAACTCGCATCGGTAAGAATGGTAACTGGTACGGCCTTCGGGTTAAGGAGTTTTGGGTCTATATGGTGAACAAGTACGGCCCTCCATCGCTCCACTTAAAGGGTAGTGCGATAGATCGCGATGCCTTTGAGAGCCGAAAAGGCATAGCGGGTTTTCTCGTTAAATTCCACGGAGGCAGCGCCAACGGCCACTTCACTTTGTGGGACGGATCTAGGCTGCTCTATTCCGGTGAGCGCGATTATTTCTCGATCTCGCATGAAGCGGCGTTATGGGAGGCGCCGTCCTAATCTGCGCGGTTAAAGCGTCGCGATTGTTTTATTATCGATCATCCCGCGGAGGAAGTTATCGTTTTGGCTATGGTCGCGGTAGCGGACTTTGCGTTCGAGCTTTTCGATGATCGCGCCGGCAAAATCGGTGCCGTCCTCAAGCTCTTGTGCGCTGCCGAGGCCGCCGGGGCTGAGGACGTTTATCTCCATCAGCTTGTCGCCAACGATGTCGAGCCCGACCATGAACATCCCGTCAGCTACCAACTTGGGCCTAACGCTTTCGGCAAGCGCCATCATTTTGTCGTCTATCTTTGCCTTTGCGATATTCCCGCCGGAGGTCAGGTTGCTGCGGGCGTCGCCCTTTGCGTTAATGCGCCGAAAAGCCGCGTAATGCCCATCCACCACCAACGGCTCGCCATTGACCACAAAGAGCCGTGTATCGCCGTCCTTCGCCGCTGCAAGATATTCCTGGGCAATAACATAACCGTCGCGCGAGATGGCCTCGATCATCTGATTGATGTTCGCCTTCTCTTCGGGCTGAACGAGGAACACACCCGCGCCGCCCGAACCCTGCAGCGGTTTAAGAATGGCGCGACCACCCTCGTCCTTAATGAATTTCTGTATCTCTTTAACGTCACGCGAAATGACCGTGCGCGGCCTGATCTCCGGCGAAAAATGCTGAAAGTACATCTTGTTGAGCGCGTTTGAAAGCGTGCCGGGGTCGTTCAGCACAATGACGCCGTGACGCAGAGCAAGTTCGCCAAAATTTATTCCCGCCGTCTGTGCCCACGGCGTTTCGGCATCGTCGGCTGGGTCGTTGCGAAGCATTAACACATCAAGTTCGCCAACGTCTATCAGCTCATGGTGGCCTTTGTCGCCCAGCATATCTTTAAGGTAAGACTCGCCGTCCTTGTGCTTTTTAGCCTTCGACATATAGGCGTGTGCAAGCACGCGGTCGTCCGTGTTCACGGCAAAATCGCCCACGCCTATCTCCCATGCCTCGTGCCCGGCCTCGCGAGCTGAGCGTGCGATCCGCGTTGTGGTATAGCGCGGATGTTCTGTTTTTACGTCATTGACGACAAAGCCTATCTTCATATGCTGTATTGTTTCCCCTTATTTGCTTGATTTGAAAGTTATCAATTAGATCACGTCAAATATTTTCGTCCCAACTTTTATCGCCTGGAGCCTTTCGGCGGATTCCGGCATTGTCATGTAACGCGGTTCAAGGGGCGCCGGTTTTAGCACCTCGCGCCATTGCAACTCGCGGATGATCGGCAAATGTTCAAAACCCATCTTACCAACCAACAGTGTCGAAATGTCACCGCCGTCGCGGATGTAATTAACCACCTCGACCAGCCCGCGCAGATACACGGCGTCCTTCGTCAGGCCGCCGCCGCGAAAGACTCGCATCGCGACGTTGAACGCCGTTCGGTCGGTGAATTTATGATCATCGCGAAGCTCATGAAAAACCTCAGTAAAGCTTTTGCCCAGTGTAAGGCGCCGCACCGCAACAACGCGTGCCGCAAGTATGCGTAGTCGAGCTAGCGTCAGCTCGCCGACGAGGTATTCCGCAAACACCGCAAGCCCCTCTTGCAGCTGCTCATATCCCGGCAATCCGCCATAGAGCAGCTTGAGCGGCTGTGATTTGCCGTTGAAATAGGTGACGATGTGCGTGCCCACTTCGTGCTGCAGCAAGCCATTGACGCGGCCGATCGCGATCTCGGTCCCGTAGCCGATCATCAGGTTCCCGCTTGAGACCATCATCCCCGGTGGGGTATCTTTTCGCACCTCGACCGTCGCGTCAACGGCCGGATAGCGTTCGCGATAATAGCCGATCTCGCTCTCGCCGAGGCGTGCGATGTCGTCGGCAGAAAGGCGTCCGTTCGAACCGTTGTCAGGCACCTTTGGCAGCCGTAGTATCCTCTCGGCAAGTTCCATCAGCTCATCTTCGACCGGCGGAAACAGCTGCAGGCTTTCATAAAGAAAGCGAGGAGTGTTGCGGTCTTCTATCAATGTTATCTCGCGGTCAAGTTCGATTCTTTTGTCCCGCAGCAGGTAAGCCATTGTCGGATCCTCGATCGATTCGAACGAGATGCTGTAAAGCTGCTTCTTAAGATCTTCGGGGTCGAACGACAACAGGCGGTAATGAAATACGGGATCTTTCTCGAAATCTTCTGCCGCAAAATCGTCATACGCTTCGTTGGAATTCACCGGCGTAACAGCAAATAGGTATTTGATCTTGTCGCTGAGCGCCGCAAGTTCCGCATCGGCTTCCCAGACCGCATCGACCATCGTCCGGCGGCCGAGCGTGTGCGGGTGCTTTGGCCGGTCCGAAGTCTGTACGTGCGTAAATTCAAAGAAGGTGTGCTGCAGTGCGTTCGAAAACTTTCGTCGCAGGCTAGATAGAATCGAACGGTAAAGCTCGCCCGTTTCGGCATCTCGATAGATCGGCGATACCTCGATGCCCAGCATGAGGCAGCTCATCTTTCGGATCGTTTCGTCGTCAAGCAGCGGCTCCATGTCGGGTGGAGTAAACCCTTCGCCGGTCACAAGCTCAACCTCTTTGCGGATGTCCAGCGCCTCCAGCGATTCTTCCAAGGTTTCAACCGTGGAGGGAAGCGTGTCGGTCGCCTTGTCCGTAAAGATGCGGAACTTTGTCGGCGATGCGGTGGAAAAGAACCCCGTCTTTGGCATCTTTTCTGCCGACCACGTTTCTATAATAAGGAACGCGCCGTATTTGGCGGACAGCGCCTCGGCGATCGCCTTGACCAACGGGCGCAGCCCGGGTTCCGCGTCGTTCGGGGCCAAAAGGTACGCGGCCTCGCCCATTATCAGGTGTGCTGTGCCGATATCTTCGCGTGCCTTGGGTGCG
The DNA here is from genome assembly GCA_013695495.1 of Blastocatellia bacterium. GTDB lineage: Bacteria > Acidobacteriota > Blastocatellia > Pyrinomonadales > Pyrinomonadaceae > OLB17. Next base: position 5,004 of record JACDAK010000134.1, read on the forward strand.
CGGTAAACGCACAGAAAGGGAAGCGGGCGGTCGATGTTCAGCCGCCCCTTGTCTGGCAGAGCCTTACGCACGCCGCTGCCGTCCGCCAACGCTTCGCCGACGGCGACTATCATCTCGGCGTCGATGCTCTCGATCTTTTTGTCCGCCTTGGGCGATGTCATAGTTTCGCTAACTCTTCCAAAACGCCGGGCACTGTTGAATGCAGAGCTTCGCCGATGGCGGCCGCCGCAGCTTCGTCGACCTCGCCCGTCCACTCATC
>JACDAK010000157.1 GCA_013695495.1 Blastocatellia bacterium
GGCATCAACCTCAATGTGCAGTTCGCGCCTGGTCGGGGAAATTTCCTTTATTTCACTTTTCATTTTCGGAAATTAGAATATCGAATGGGGCAAAAATTGTCGAATACCGAATCGGTGGCCATGCATCAACTCACTGGCACGAACCTAGCTCCGAAATAACATGACCGCCGCAAATGCGACGGGCGCAGCATAGGTAGATCTTCTCACCATGAACTGACACAGAAATCACGCACGGAGGATAGGAGAAAAAAGTGGTGCCGAGGGCGAGACTCGAACTCGCACGTCTTTCGACGCTAGATCCTAAGTCTAGTGCGTCTGCCAATTTCGCCACCTCGGCACACCTGCATCGGCATTATCGAATTTAGCCAAAGCACTCGAAAAAGTCTAGCGGCTCATTTCTTCAAATACTTTCTGTCGTATTCTTCCCACGACATAGAATAGTCGCGGTCGTCGATCTCTAATGAAGCTGGCCCGGCCCCTAACGCTTTATCCTCAGCCGATCGAAAAAGCCTATAGCCCCCGTAACCTACGGCCGCCAGAACGCCGACTACAACTCCGTACCACAACAGCGCCGAAATGATCCCGAGTACCCAGAGCACCATATAGACACCGAGTATCAGGCCCAGCACCGCCAAAATGAACTTTATAATTCCCATCGTATTCAACCTCCGCTCAAATTATATACGATTTGCTCGCCGCGGATGTTCGTGCAAATTATTCCGCTTGTCGTATAATTCCTTTCGAATGCACGGCGTTCCTGCCGATACACCTATATGAAAAGTGTTCTTCCCGGCGTCACGGTAAAACTCTTGGCTGAAAAATTAGATGCGTCCTGCGACGACACGGTTTCAAAAAACTTCGGCGAATCTCACGTAACCGACATCACTCATGATTCCCGAAAGGCCCGGCCCGGCTCGCTCTTCGCAGCCGTAAAGGGTGCAACTGTCGATGGCCACCGCTTTATAGATGACGTCATGCGGCGAGGGTGTGTCGGCGTGATCTCACAAAATCCTCGTCCGGCTGATTTCAGCGGCGCCTGGATAACGGTGTCCGACGCCCGCCGCTCACTCGCCAAAGCGGCTGCACTGATCTACGGCGAACCGTCAAAAAAACTCGACCTCATCGGCATCACTGGAACGAACGGCAAAACGACCACCACGTACCTGTGCTTCGCTCTTGCCGAGGCCGCGCGGGTTCGCCCTGCGATGCTGACAACCGTCGAGTACCGCATCGGCGAAAATAGCGAAGAAGCCGTCCGAACGACCCCCGAAGCAAGCGACACCAACCAATTCCTACTCGAAGCGGTTAACTACGGATGCACATTCGCCGCAATGGAGGCGTCATCTCAGGCTATCGATCTGAACCGCTGCGATTGGCTAAATTTCCGAATAGCGATCTTCACCAACCTCACTCAGGATCACCTTGATTACCATCTCACGATGGACAACTACTTCGACGCCAAGAAAAAGCTCTTCGACGGTCGCCTTGGCTACAAACCAAAGGCATCCGTGATCAACATCGACGACGCCTGGGGACAAAAACTTGCTGAAGAACTACGTCGATCCGGCTCCCGCGTTAGTACCATCTCCCAAGACCCAACCGGACCCGCTGACCTTATTGCAGACAACATTGACGTATCGCTCCTCGATGGAACGTCATTCACGCTGAAATCCAGATCAGGCGATTACAAGATCGTCTCACCGCTAGTCGGCCGCCCGCACGTTTATAATATTCTCACCGCTACAGCCGCCGCTCTCGAACTCGGCTACAACATGGACGATGTCATCACCGGGATCGCGAAATGTGCAGGCGCCCCAGGCCGATTTGAAAGAGTAATTCACGACGGTGACTTTGCAGTTGTCGTAGACTACGCTCACACCGACGACGCACTGCTGAACACACTGAAAACCGCCCGCGAACTCACGTACGGCCGGATCATCACAGTTTTCGGATGCGGCGGGGATAGAGACAAGACGAAGCGTGTCCCCATGGGCGAAGTCGCAGGAGCTAACAGCGATCTGGTGATAATCACCTCAGACAATCCAAGAACAGAAGATCCGCTTGAGATAATCACCGAAATAGAGGTTGGCGTCGCCGCCACTGGCACTGAGTTCCACTCGATCTCTGACCGCCGCGAAGCGATCGGCAATGCCATCAGCTTGGCGGCAAAAAACGACGTCGTGATAATCGCCGGCAAGGGCCACGAAACTTACCAGGTCGTCGGCAACGAAAAGTTCCACTTCGACGACCGCGAAGTCGCTCGCGACGCGCTCAACCAAAAATCCGCAGCCTAGTCCGCGTCCTGATACATTGCGATAAAGCTGCTGAGAAACTCCCGCTGCGACCTCGTCATATCCACAAACCGTGCGGCAAAACCGATCTCTTTCTCGTGGTTTGAGATCTCCGCCATAAACTCCACCTTCATTCCATCGCTTAACGGAAAGTAAAGCCGCACGATCTCACCATCGTCGTAGACGCCGCCCGACAGAACAAAGCATCCGCCCGGCCCTATATCGCTGATCGTTCCCGTGAGCCGCCCCGAAGAGCCGGCCCACTCAACTTCTTTGCTGAATTTTGCACGCGCCGTCGCACGCCTGTCATCAAGAACGGTCATGTGATGTGTCTTCTTCCTCAGGCCCGACATGCTTATAC
>JACDAK010000165.1 GCA_013695495.1 Blastocatellia bacterium
GTTTCGGGCAGATACACAGCGAGCCCGTGGGGCGTTCGAGCATTATTCGGAATGTCGGGTTTTTGATCCTTGCTTTGTTTTTGGCGGTGCAGGGCAGCGATTTCCAAGGGGCGGAACTTGCGGACACGAGCGCGGGAATGGTCCAGGCGATATTGGTTCTGCTGATCGCTTTGTTGGCTGCAACCGCGATCTTTCTGCTGCTTCGCATCTTGGAGAACCAGACGGCGATCGTGAGAAGGTTAGATGTCATAGAGGTTTTGGCGAACGATGGTGTTGTAGTGGACCGGCAAGAGGCCGGGAGCCCTGAGGATGCGCTTCCGATAGGGGCGCCTTTCCCGGATTTTGAGTTGAGTGACACTAAGGGCGTCAATGTTCGCTTTGATCACCTACTGAGCCGCGGCAAGGGAATGCTCTTTTTGTTCGTTAGCCCTGACTGCGGACCTTGCCGCGAACTTGCGCCGAGCGTTGCACAATGGCGCGAAGAACTGGCGGACAAGCTCAGCGTAATTGTGGTGAGCCGCGGGGCTGTCGCAGATAACATTGAAAAGTTCGGCAACGCCGCGGCTACGTATCTTCTTGTTCAAAAGAAACGGGAACTGGCGGATGATGTGATGGCGAAATGGACGCCGACGGCGATTTACGTGGACGCGGACGGGGACATTGCGAGCCACCCTGCGGTCGGTGACGAGGCTATCAGAGCTCTGGTAACTGATATCTCGGGAGCCGATCTGGACAAGGAGTTCGTTTTCTTTGCAAATTCGAATGGTCATCGTAAGCCGCTGAAGATAGGAGAGAAGGTTCCGGAATTCGCGCTTGAAGCGCTGGGGGAAGGGCAATTAACGGATGAGCATCTGACTGAAAAGCGCACGATGATCATATCGTGGAGCCTTTCGTGTTCCCATTGCCGTGCGATGGTTGACGAGATCCGTGAATGGGAGACGACTCGGGCGCCGTCGGATCCGGAGGTGCTGATCTTATCCGGCAGCAAGAGGGAAGATCATAAGGATATCGAACTTGAGACGCCGATCTTCCTTGATCCGTCGCATACGGTGGCAGCTACGCTGGGACTGCGGGGCACTCCTTCGGCGGTGCTCATAGATGAGGGAACGATCATTACTGAAGCCGGTATCGGTTCGAGAAACATTTGGTCGTTGATCGGGCGGAAGAAATAAGAGTGAGCACGTCGCCGATAGAATGGACCGTCAATGCGACGGACGGGGGTGCCAGACGGGGGACGCTTCGCACGCGGCGGTCGGTGATAGAGACGCCGGTGTTCATGCCTGTCGGCACGCAGGCGGCGGTTAAGGGCGTTAGGTTTGAATGGCTAGAGGACGAGCTTGATGCCCGAGTTATCCTGGGCAATACGTATCACCTATTTTTGAGGCCGGGTCCGGAGGTGATCAGGCGGCTGGGCGGACTTCATAAATTCTCTTCATGGAGCCGCTCATACCTTACCGATTCGGGCGGCTTTCAGGTATTTTCGCTAACAGATCTGCGGAAACTTTCTGAGGAAGGCGTAGAGTTTCGTTCGCATCTGGACGGGAGCAAGAGGTTTCTTTCGCCGGAGATCTCGATGGAGATACAGGCGGCTCTTGGATCTGAGATCGTGATGGCGTTTGATGAGTGTCCGCCGGGCGATGCGGGGGTGGACGCAACGCGGAAAAGTCTGGAGCTTACAGCAAGGTGGGCTACACGATCGAAGGCGAGGTTTGACCAATTGCAGACGGAGGGGTCGGACACAGGTGGATTGGATCATGCGGACGGACTGAGCTGTTCCCAAGCTCTTTTCGGCATCATACAGGGTGCCGGGCATTATGAGCTTCGTCAGGAGAGCTTGGAGCGAACGGTGGAGATAGGGTTTGACGGGTATGCGATCGGCGGCTTAAGCGTCGGCGAAGAGAAGAGTGTTATGTACGGCGTACTGGATTATCTCGCGCCGAAGATGCCGCAGGACGCTCCGAGATATCTGATGGGGGTAGGCACGCCGGAGGATCTGATCGAAGCGGTATCGAACGGAGTGGATATGTTCGACTGTGTGATGCCTACGCGAAATGGTAGGACAGGCGGGGCGTTTACGTCCGCCGGGAAGCTGAACATTCGCAATGCGAGGTTTGCAGAAGATGAACTGCCGCTTGATCCGAAGTGTTCGTGTTCGGTGTGTTCGCGGTATACGCGGGCATATCTGCGTCACTTGTATCAGGCGGGTGAGATGAGCGCGGCGACGATGATCTCGCACCACAATCTGGCTTTTTACCTTGACACGATGCGGCGCGTTCGGCAATCTATCGAATTCGGTCAATTCGAAAATTTCCGTAAAGATTTTCTACTTAAGTTGCAGGAGAATGGGGCCGCAAGCGTTTGATAAACAACTTGCGAGTGTAATACTATTGACCTTTTATTTTCCGCAATGGTTTTCATGAATACTATTCTGTTTTTTTTTCAGGGTGAGGGCGGCAGCCTTTTTTGGGCACTTGCACCTTTCCTACTCATCTTCGCCATTTTTTATTTCCTTGTGATCCTACCGCAAAAGCGGCAGCGCCAGCAGCTGCAGGAAATGATATCCCAGCTCAAGATAAACGATGAGGTCGTGACCAATGGCGGGGTGATCGGCAAGATCAAAGAGATAAAAAATACGAGCTTTATCATTCACAGCGCCGAGAAATCGTTCCTTGAGATCGGTAAGACCGCCGTGGTTGGAAAGAAAGCAGAATAGCAAGCCGCCAAGTAAGCATCATATCTGTTGCAGACTTGGGATTGTGTTCAGCCAGTTACGATAATGACAAACAGCATAAAGATCAGAACAGCGATCATATTGGTGGCAGCGCTGCTCGCCGTATTACTCGTATTTGGACCTCGGCACACGCCGACGGCGGCGGATTTCACATGGACGGGGATCAAAGCCAATCTCTCCGAAAATATCGATCTGGGGCTGGACCTTAGGGGCGGTTCTTATTTGGTAATGCGTGTGCTCACGGATGATTACCTTAGAACGTTGACCGAGGGCACAGCACAGTCCGCGCTGGCGGCGGCTCAGGATGCCGGCATGCCGGTTACCGGCAGCGAGATCACGGCCGAGAACGGGTCGTACACGATCACGCTGCAGCTTAGCGACGTGGGGCAGGCCGAGGCCGTCAGCAAGGTCGTGAAGGAACGGGTTGACCTTGTGAGCTGGAACGAGTCCGTGACGGATAATGCGATCGTGTGGTCCCTGCCGGGCAATGTACAGACCGTTTTGAAGACGCAGGCCGTTGACCAAGCGTTGAGGATCATTGAAAGCCGTATAAATGCGTTTGGTGTTAAAGAGCCGACGCTGCAAAGGCACGGGGCGGATTCTGCCGGGCAGATACTTTTGCAGATGCCGGGGGTTGATGACCCGGAGCGTGTCAAAGAGCTGATCGGTGCAGAATCTAACCTGACGTTGATGAAAATCGTTAGTCCCGGAAACCCGGCACCGGTTCAGACTTATCCGACGGAGCAGGCGGCGCTTCAATCGATCGGTGGAGCGCCGACAGCAAATAGACGTGTTTATCCGATGGATGAGCGCGAAGACGGCACAACAACCGTTGATCCCGCAGCACCGCCTTCACGGTGGGTGGTTGTGGAGTATCCGGCCGTTGTTGACGGCAGCGAGCTTCGCGACGCTCAGGCGGTTTCGCGAACGGGTAGCGACATGGACTACCAGATCTCATTCTCGTTCAAGCCTTCTGGGGCTCAGAAGTTTGGAGAATGGACGGGTAAGAATATAAATAATTATATGGCTGTCGTATTGAACGACCGCGTTCAATCAGCAGCTTATATCCGCTCGCAGATCTTTGACCAGGGTGAAATCTCTGGTCAGTTCACCAGGACGAATGCTGAAGATCTCGCGTTGACACTGCGTTCGGGAGCGTTGCCGGCGAAGATCGAGTATCAAGAAGAGCGTACGGTGGGCCCCAGCCTTGGAGCGGATTCCATCCGGGCGGGTGTGACGGCCTCGGTCGCGGGCTTGATCATGATCATCATTTTCATGCTGATCTACTATCGCGGGTCGGGCATTAACGCAGTTGTGGCATTGGTTCTCAACCTGTTGCTGGCTATTGCGGCTCTGATCGTTATGGGGTCGACACTTACGCTGCCGGGTATTGCCGGGTTTATTTTGGGCATTGGTATGGCGGTGGATGCGAATGTGCTTATATTTGAGCGCATCCGAGAGGAGTTGCGTGCCGGACAGGATGTAGGGTCGGCTATTGCAAACGGCTTTGATCGTGCTTTTGTGACGATCGTCGATTCGAACTTAACGACGATCATTTCGGCCATCATCCTCTATCTGTACGGGTCGGGCCCCATCCGCGGATTTGCTGTGACGCTGATCCTTGCACTTCTGATCAACTTATTCACGGCAGTGTTCGTTTCGCGCACCATTTATATGTGGTTGTTGGAGCGGAATCCGAACATGAAGCGGCTTAGTATCTAAAGTTTTGAGCTTGCGCGGTCGACGAAAATCGACGCGGAGCGTTCATAGGCAAATTAATGTTTCAATTTTTTACTGATCTAAATGTTGACTGGCTCGGATGGCGCAGGCCTTTGGTGTTCCTCTCAATAGCAGTGCTGCTGGCGGGGCTCGGTTCTGCGATCGGGCGCGAGATGACGCCGGGCGGCACCGATGCGTTTAACCTGGGCGTTGATTTTCAAGGCGGAACGGTTATCACAGCCAAGTTCCGAGAAAAGCCATCAACAAACGATATCCGTACGGCTCTGAATAATGTCGGCATCACGGAACCGATCATTCAGGATTCGACCGATAAGACTGACGAGGTTTTGATAAAGATCCCGTTGGTTGAGACTAGTCCGGGAACGGTGGGGGTTCCGCTGCCGGCGGCGAATGCTAACGCGGCGGTAGACGGAGAGGCGCAGCCTAATGGTGACGCGGCACCCGCGACCGTTGGCACCACACAGGTGGAGGCGGGCCGGGAATTGGTGAAAACTGCCTTGAACGCATTCGGTCGGGAAGCGGCGGCTACGCTGGAGCTCGCGCAAGACGAAGGGGCTGCATATAAGATCGTCGGCACGGATTCGGTTGGCCCTATCGCGGGTGCCCAGCTGCGGGATGCTGCAGTTATTGCAACGCTATTGGGTTTGCTGGGAATGCTTTTGTTTATAGCGTTCCGCTATGACTGGACCTATGCGGCTGGTGCGGTCGTTGCGGTATTTCACGATGTGCTGGTCACGCTGGCGTTCTTTTCGATCTTTCAGTGGGAAGTTAGTTTGACGGTTTTGGCGGCGATGCTGACGTTGGTCGGTTTTTCGGTGAACGACACGATCGTGATATTCGACCGTGTGCGTGAGAATACGGCGCTGAGCCGGGGCGAAGGGCTGTATGCCTTGACCAATCGCGCGATCAACCAGACGATGTCGCGCACCGTGGTGACGAACGGGCTGACCTTCTTAGCGGTACTTGCTCTCGTGCTGTTTGGCGGGGAAGTGCTGCGTGGGTTTTCGCTGGCCCTGTTTGTGGGAATTATCGCAGGTACATACTCAACGATCGCGATCGCGAGCCCCATAGCCATCTGGTGGCAGAGCAAGCTTGGCAAAGCCGACATGAAGGATATGTCGGCGAAACCCGTCGGTCAAAAAATGGCTTCGCAATCGAGACGTACGGTGACGCGGCGGCCAGTTACGCGCTAGGCGCGGCCGAGCTGTGTAAAGTTTTGTAATACCAGCGAGAAAAAGTATTACGGGGTCGGGTTATTCTTGACTTTCGTGCGTCAAGAATTTAGACTTCTCTACGTTGCTGGTCAATTTAGTATTGCTTATCTGCGTTTCCGGATCATTATGGTTGAAACGGGAGTTGTAGAGTTGTCATTCAATTGCCGGCAAATTCCATTTGTCCCGC
>JACDAK010000181.1 GCA_013695495.1 Blastocatellia bacterium
GGGCTAGTCTGTGCAGCAATTTCAACCCAGCCACAGAAGAGTATCGCGGGAAGCAACGCCGTCAGTGCGAATTTTGAAAGTTGAATATTCATAAGATTGTTTTGCATTTATTTTTCATCTGCAGAACTACTGACCGGTGTTCGGCGGTGCTGCGGTTTCCTGCGCGGTGTCGTCTGCGACAAGTGTCACCGGTGAGATCGATTTGCCGTTCACCGGCTCTACGCGGAATCTGAGGATCGTGAACCCGGTGCGCAGGTTGTTGTCGTTCCTTACGGGTGATGACGCGGTGTCCTTGAGTAGGAACTTGCATTTCAGCTGCACCGATTCCTCGACATCCTGCCCCGCGGCTTTCCGGCGTATCCTTCTAACGCCGATGGCACGAAGTACATAAGGATCGCTTTCGTCCACGGCTATATCCTGTAGCTCCCATGAAGAGTTGACGCTCTCCGCTTTCTCGGCCGAAAGGACTCCGTTCTGTTTCAGACGACCGGCTATCGCGATCGACAGATCCGGGTCAAGCATTCGTAGAAGTTTGTTAACCTGGGTCTCCCGTGTTGATTGCTCCACTTCATACAGAGCGGTCAGGAATTGTTCAACGATGTATTTCTTGTCCGTGCTTGTTGGAGTGTCGGGGGAGATACTAACTGTTTCGGTGGAGCCGTAGTCGCGATTATTCAACTCGACAATGCGCCCGGAGGATTTATCGACAACGATACGATCCGCTTTCCTGAACGATAGAAAGATATTGATCCCAACGCTCAAGGCGAGAATGATCAGAAGAATCCACAGCGCTTTCAGCAGCGATGAGATCGTTACCACGTCTTCGGGGTCGCGGGTTAGGTAAAGCGCGGTCTTAAGTGTGTCTGCGGCCATATTGGGAGTATTCGATTCAAGTGTTTTCTCTTTCATCATTTGTCATGCGGGCGACCCGCGGTGATTTCCTATTCGCAAAATGGATGCCAAAGAAAGATTGGGGAGATTTATTGGACATCTTGCGACCGGCGGTTTTAATTCGGAGAGAAATCGAGCCGGTTGGTGCGGGAGATATCCAACGGGTAGCAAAAATCAACCAGGTTCCGTCTTACGGTTTGTTCGCCCCGACAAAAGTAGATCTAGCTCTCTGCACGGGGATGCCACGAAGATCGGGAGAAATAATCACCGGTCCGTCCAGAGGGATTAGCTGCAAGTTGTTACGTTTGCCGCTATTTACGAGAAAACGGCTACCCTTGCGCGTGTCGTAATACACCGTCAGTGGCACTGCATCTGCAGTATCCCTCGATTTGGAAGTCACCGCTTTGACTATGTCGTCGATTCGCGACTCGTTCTTTATGCTGCGGAACCTGCCTTGCGTCTCAAGCCAGCGATATACCTTCAGACCCTGCGAGACGTAATTGATCGTTTCCCGGTAAGGCGGAACTCCTCCCATCGTCCTTCGACCGAAAGGGTTTATCACTCGGCCTTTTGACTGGATTTTACGTCCGTGCAGATATGCAGAGACGGTGCCTTCGCCGGCGTTATAGGCAGCAAGTATTGAGTCCAAGCGCGAGTCAAAAAGTCCTCCTAAATATTTCACATACCGTGCTGAGGCATAGATCGACGCGTTCGGTTCATACGGATTGGCAAGACCAAATCGTGAGGCCGTTGTGGGAATGAACTGCATCAGCCCCTGAGCGTTCTTGGGACTTGTCAGCCACGACCGGAACCGAGTCTCGTTGTAGGCGATCGTCCAGAGAATCCGTGGGTCCACGCCTTCCTTTTGCGCAGCTGCGGCTATCACCGCCTCAAAAAGCGCCGCGCGTGAAAGCACGTCCATTCTTGAGAGCGCTGTCCTAGTGAAAGCCGGACGTGTCTGTGTTACGGCGCAAATCGGAAATGAAAAGAAACATGCCTGTAGAACGGTCAATGTAATTATGAGTCGGTTTTTCATGCAGCGAGCTAATCGGCAACTGACGTGCCAACCTCCCTTTCGTCGAACGGCACGAGCCTTGCAGAGCGGTCGAATCATTGAGGTCTTGTTCTAGGCTTCAAGAGAACTTTTCTGTGAGGACAACAATGAAGAAATTGAAAAAAACGATACGCTACGCTGCCGCACAGTTAGCACCATTTGCGGCCGTGCTGCTTTTCACAAACCTGCTGTTTGCACAGGGCCCGATTTTCACCGGCGATGCAAGCAACCTTTCCAACATCATCCGCGAAGCTCTCAAGCTGATGGCGATCATCCTGTTCTGTTTAGGTGCGGTCGGAGTTGCATGGTCGATCTACAACAAGATGACTGGCAAAGAGTGGGGGAATCAAGCTTTCGGCTCGATTCTCTCATTCGCGTTCGGAACCATCGTCGCGGTTTTCTGGCAGCTTGCGCAGGGCCGTGCTGTCGGAGTAGATACGAACTTTTGAGGTACGAGACATGAGGAGACGAGCAACAAGACCGAATGTTTTCCGGGGACTCAAGAGGTTCGGAGTTTATTCGACCGACTGGAAGTACATCCTGATACCGACTTCCGCGGCCTATCTGATTCCGTTTGCCTTTGGGCTTTGGTTCAAATATGTGCCGCTGGGATTTCCATTTGGTTTGCTCACGTTCCTGATCCTTCTCGGTACATTCAACTATCTTCGCTTGAGCAAACCCGAATGCTGGCTGTCTCACAAGTTCGATGCAACTGCCGACCGGTGGAGCTCGTTTCGTCCTCCTGTTCATTCAGAGCTGGAGAAAGCCGATTGGATTCGCGATTAAGGAAACAAAACAAAATGGATACAGCAAACCTATCTTTAACGCAGGTGGCGGCTACGCTTTTCGCGAGTTTTATGTTCGCAGGTCTGGGCCTGATCATTGGGCGTCGCATCTTCCCTATATTCATGACTCATCGAACTTCCGTTACGGGAGCTAAACCCGAAGCGATGGTGACACCGAGTGCGGCAATTCCAGGCGATACCGGACGTCTCTTTCCGACCGAGATCCTTGGCCTCGAAGGCAATATCATCCGTTATCGTGATGGAAGTTTCGGAAAGGCTTATCGCTTCGATGCGGCTAACACGCTCTACGACGACGGCAGAATAACGGAACAGCGGATCGAAGATCTGAAAACTATACTGAAGTTCGACAAACCGCCAAACACAATCATCCAATTTCGCTTCCATAATGCCGCTGATGACGGACGAGTTCTTAAAGACCATCTACGCTCGCGGAATACTGAGCGGAGCGATCCGGTAGCGTCCATGCTTCAGGCGACAAACCTAACTCTGTATGAGGAGGCGATTCGTGCGGGGCAGGTGATGCGGCAGTCGGCCACCGTTTGGATACGCGTCCCCGCGCGCGATAGCTCTGATAAGAGTCTTTTAGGCCGTGCATTCCCTTCGATCCTTCGGTCGATCAAAGCGAATGGCGTGCTTCAATTCCTCCGTGCGCCGATCATGAAGGCAAAGAATTCTTACGGCCGGTCAATTCAAGTTCGTGAGCTTAAATCGGAGAAAGAATGCCGAGCCAAGGTGTCGCGCGTATGTCAGGCATTCGAAGCCAATTTTCCGAAGTCCTTAAATCTACGGGAGTTGCAGGCGAAGGATTTGTTCGAAATCCTATTCGCAAGTCATAGGCGTGATCATGCCGCATTTCCGATTCTTCCCGATCAAGGGCGTGTCGATATCAGGAAATACCTCGCGAGTACGACTATCGAGAGCAACGGCGAATCTTTCGTCCGTCACAATGGCACACCAGCAAGCCTGGTGAGTCTAAAGAGCCTGCCGAACGGTTTTGTCACCGCCGACGTAATGCGCTACCTCACGGCCACTAGAATCCTTTGCTTCCCTCACGAGATTGTGGTCGATCTAATGACGACAGAAAAACGGGCCGCCAAGAAGGACCTGCAAAAGCGCATCGACCGGATCGAAGGCAGCCGTAATACGTGGCTCGGGTTCCGCAATCTCAAAAAAGACGCTGTCGTGATCAAGGCTGACCTCGAAGGTCTTCTCGAACAGGTCGAGGCGGACAACGAGGAAATATGCCGTCTTCGCATGAACGTAATCGTGTTCGCCGAGCGGTCGAAAGGAGCCCGGGAGGCTCGGCACCAACTCGAAGTGCTCGACGATCGATGCGATGCGGTCATCTCCGCGATCAGAAAAAAGATCGGAGCCGACGCCGTACGTGAGGATGGAGTGCGTCACCGTGCGCTCTACCCGCGGATGCTCGCTGGCGAGCTCTCATCAAAACGAACCGGCCAGGAGCTTACCGAAACAGCCGATTCCGTGATCGCGTTTGTGCCCACGGAAACAAGCTGGAGAGGCAGTCCGCGTCCGCACAGTATTTTCACCACGCCAAACGGTCAGATGTTCGGCCTCGATCTATACGACCGATCATTAATCAAATCGCCGACCGTTATCGTCACTGCGGCCTCCGGAGAAGGAAAGTCCTTTCTCGCGGCCATGCTGATCACCGACGTCCGGGCGCATCGCGGCGATGTGAAGGTGAGGGTGATGGACTACCGCCACTCGTTCAAACCGATCTGCAGACTGTTCGGCGGGCGACATATTGAGTTCACCGAAGCCGATCCTAAACCGATAAACATCTGGAACTACCCCGGAATCGAGAATGGCAGGCCGCCCACAAAAAGGCAGCTCGCGATGGTCCTGACCGACGTCATGATCCTCAGCAAAACGCCAAAGTTAGATGCCATCACGAGCGCGGTCGCATCAACCGTGATCGACGAGGTCTACAAAATGGCCCTGTCGCGAAACGGTCACGGCCGTCCGAAGTTTCAGCCCACGCTCGGGCATTTTTTGGATATTCTTAAGAGCTATCACTGGAGTGTAGGGGAGGAGAAGCAGGCGAGCGAACTCTACCTCAAGCTCAATATTCATCGGAAGGACCCCTGGCTTAATGCGCCTACGCACACTGAGTACGACGATGCATCAATGTTCGATGTCTTCGAACTCTCGGGCATAAGCAGCCTCGACGAAAAGATTCGCGAGAGCATCGGTTTTAGGATAAGCGCCCAGATCATGCAGGAGATCGGCGAAGAGAGTGCACAGAACCAGAAGACTCCGATCCTCTTTCTCTGTGACGAAATGCGCGAGATAAATCGGCATTTCCCGGCTATTCAGGAACTTATTGCCGAGGCGACTGTCACCGGTCGAAAAGAAGGTCTGGTAACGATCCTCTTCTCGCAGGCGTACGAGCATTTCACCGGGACACCGGAACAGCCAAACATCACCGGAATTGATCTCGTCAAAAACTCAGGCGTAAAGATGATCGGCAAGCAGATCGGCGGGTTCGAACGGCTCGCTGACGATTGCGAGCTTGCTCCCGAGACGATAGCCGCCATTCGGGGGATCAGAAATCAATACGGCCGTTATACGCAGTGGGTATTCGTTATCGGCAGCGGTGTGGACAAGATCGTCCAGATGGCAGAAATCCATCTCTCGCCGGTAATGCTCTGGGCAAACACCAATGACACGAACGAGGCGAATGCCAGACGGCTCGTCGAAAGTCTTCGTCCCGATCTCCCGCTCGACTTTGTTGTCATGTGGCTTGCCGCTAGATATCCGAGCGGGCTAACCGCGGTCGGACTTACATCACTATCGGAAGCAGATTTGCACGAACTCGCGGGAGGTTAGATCCAATCATGAACAAACCCAAACAGAACTTTGTACGACGCCTAATCTTTGCCGCGATCCTTTCATCGCTTCTAATCGGTCTCGACGTTCGTCCGGTACACGCACAATGGACGGTCTTCGATCCTTCACAATACGCCCTCCAGATCGAAAAGAAGATCGAGGAAGCGGCACGTTGGTTAGAGACGATCAACCACTACATCGACATGTATGAGAAGGCCGCTCAGCAGTACCAGAAGATGGTCGAAAGCGTGACCAATCTGAGGGGAATTCTCGACAAAGTCGATGAACAGGTGATGCGTCACAAGCAGCTGATAACGACTTACGCGACTTTAGGTCGCCTGATCCGCGGCACCTTCGAGCTAAAGAAACGGATCGAGGCCACGATAACGAGCCAGATCCATTCGGTAGTCAACATCGCCCGCCGGCTTAAGAACGGCATCTTCGATATGGATGCGAACAAACGCGACTTGGACGACTTTCTGCGTCATTCGATCGGCCGGAGTGCGGATGCTCATATGGCAAACCTAGAACGCCTAGCGAAGCTC
>JACDAK010000199.1 GCA_013695495.1 Blastocatellia bacterium
GGTACGAGACGGCCCTGTGCGATCTCAAAGCCGCGCCCTTCGCCGAGGAGAAGGCTAGAACGCGAAATGCGTACATCTGTGAACGATATATCGGCGTGGCCGTTCGGTGCGTCGTCAAACCCGAATACGTCGAGAAGACGTTCTACCTTTACGCCTTCGGAATCCATTGGAACAAGAACCATCGATTGCTGAAGGTGTTTTGGCACACTTGGATCGGTCTTGCCCATGAAAATCGCGAGCTTGCAGCGCCGGTCGCCGGCACCGGTTGACCACCACTTGCGGCCGTTGATGATGTAGTCCTCGCCGTCGGGCTTGATTGAAGCTCTGATGTTGGTCGCGTCCGACGAGGCGACGTCGGGTTCGGTCATGGCGAAGCATGAGCGGATGTCGCCGGCGAGCAGCGGGGCGAGCCAGCGGTCTTTTTGCTCATCGGTTCCGTAGAGGTGAAGAACCTCCATATTTCCGGAATCTGGCGCCGAGCAATTGAAAACCTCGGCCGCCCACGTTACTCGACCCATCAGTTCGGCAAGCGGGGCATACTCGAGGTTTGAAATGCCGGAAACGTCGGGAAGAAAAAGGTTCCACAATCCCTCATTCTGCGCTTCGGTCTTGAGTTCTTCGATCACTTTGAGCGGAGCCCAGCGGTCGCCGGTGTTGATTTCGTTGTGGTAGCGTTGTTCGTTGGGATAGATGTGCGCATCCATGAACGAACTGAGGCGGTTTTGCAGTTCGCGGGTTTTTGCCGAATAATCAAAATCCATATTTTGTGAAGCAAGATTAGCATAGATCGAAGTGGCCGCGAATTCCCTGCCACAACCGGAGGGTGAAATTATGTTTGAAGAATTAGGAGACGTGAGACACGGAGAAGAACTGGAACTCGACGCCTTGGCAGAGTATTTAAGGCAGCGGCTGCCGACGCCGTTCGAAAGGGTAGAAGCACGACAGTTTTTGGGCGGCAGCTCGAACCTTACATATCTGATCAATCTCGGTAGCAAGGAATATGTTCTTCGGCGGCCGCCGTTCGGGAACACTGTTCAGACCGCCCACGACATGAGACGAGAATATGAGGTGCTGTTGATTTTAGCCAAGCTGTATCCGCCGGCGCCGGAACCGTTCCTCTATTGCGACGATGAAGCCGTGATCGGCGCGGAATTTTATTTGATGAAGCGGAGGCGCGGTTTGGTGTTAAGGGGGGATGCCCCCAGCGAGCTGGCTGAGTCGAAGGAAATGCAGCGCGGGGTTTGTTCCTCTTTTATAAACGAGCTGGCACGATTGCACGCTGTCGACTTTGCGAATACACGGCTGGCGGCGATCGGTAAGCCTGAAGGCTATTGCCAGAGGCAAGTGGTGGGCTGGACGCAGCGATATGATGCGGCGAGGACGCATGAGCACGGCGAACTTGAGCAAGTGAAGCAGTGGCTGAACGAGCGGATCCCGAAGGAGACCGGAGCGGCGGTGGTGCATAACGATTATAAGTTCGACAACGTGATGCTGCACCCGGAGGACCTTGCGCGGGTGACGGCTGTGCTCGATTGGGAAATGGTGACGATCGGGGATCCGCTGATGGACCTTGGAACGACGCTTGGTTATTGGATCTCGGCAGATGCGGGCGAGGAGATGATGAGCATGCCGTTTAATCCGCGGGTGCTGATGGAGAGCGTCACGCGACGCGAGTTGGCGGATATGTATCAGTCGGCGTCGGGGCGAGACACTTCCGATATTCTCTATTACTACGTTTTCGGGACGTTTAAGATAGCGGTGATCGCGCAGCAGATCTACGCGAGATATGTGAAAGGCTCGACGAAGGACTCGCGATTTGCGAACTTTGACCGATTTGTAGCGACGCTAGGACGGATTGCGGCGGGAGCGATCGAGAGGGGGACGGTTTAGCGGTGCGAATCACGTTGCAGAGGAATCGAAAACGTCGCGCCAGGTCCGCGTCGGGCCTCCAGCGTCGCGTCGTTCCATGGTGATTGCGCCGGGGGCGGGGCAGATGAGGGCGCAGAGATTGCAGCCTACGCATTCCGCCTCGATGACGCGCGGGTAGCGGTGGCCGTTTGATTCGACGAACTCAAAGCTTTGGTGTGCTCCGTCTTCGCAGGCGACATAGCAGAGATTGCAGCGGATGCAATGCTCTTCGTTTACGTGCGCTTTGACGTCGTAATTGAGATCAAGATTGCCCCAGTCGGTGATGCGGGGCACGGATTTGCCGATGATGTCGTTGACCGAGGCCAAACCTTTTTCGTCGAGATAGTTGTTGAGGCCGTCGGTGAGGTCTTCGACGATACGGTAGCCGTAGTGCATTACGGCGGTGCAGACCTGGACGTTGGCTGCGCCGAGAAGGAGGAATTCGACGGCGTCGCGCCATGTTGAGATTCCGCCGATGCCGCTGATGGGAATGTTTATCTCGGGATCGCGGGCGAGCTCGGAGACCATGTTGAGGGCGATCGGTTTGACGGCGGGACCGCAGTAGCCGCCGTGGGCTGCCATTCCGTTGACGTTGGGGTGCGGGATCATCGTATCTATGTCGACACCCATTATCGAGTTGATCGTGTTTATCAGCGAGACGGCGTCGGCTCCTCCTTTTTGTGCAGCGCGTCCGGGTGGGCCGATGTGAGCGACGTTGGGCGTGAGTTTGACAATGACTGGAATCTGAGCGACCTCCTTGACCCACTCTGTGACCATGCAGGTGTATTCGGGGACCTGGCCCATGGCGGAGCCCATTCCGCGTTCGCTCATGCCGTGGGGGCAGCCAAAGTTGAGCTCAAGGCCGTCCGCGCCGGTGTCCTGTGAGCGTTTGACGATGTCGTGCCACGCTTCCCTTTCCGATTCGACCATCAGCGAGACGATGAGCGCGTGGTCGGGATATTTCTTTTTGCACTCGGCGATCTCGCGAAGATTGGCGTCGAGGGGGCGGTCTGTGATGAGCTCGATGTTGTTGAGGCCGATCATCCGCATCGCGCCGTGATCGATCGAGGCGAGGCGTGAGGAAACGTTGACGATGGGTTCCCCGAGTGTTTTCCAGACAGCTCCGCCCCAACCTGCATCGAAAGCGCGCTCGACCATCGAACCCATGTTAGTAGGCGGCGCAGACGCGAGCCAGAACGGGTTCGGGGATTTAATCCCCGCGAATGTTGTTGTTAGATCGGCCATGTATTCCCGTCGAGTGACGTGTTGAATCGGGTCTCGTTCGATCTATTATATCCATATAAATGGACCCTTCCTAGAGTGTGCCTGGTCGGTCCTTGGCCGGCATGATGTTTTCGGCGTCGGGTTCGTTGTGATGTTCGATGCCGGGGGCGGGATGCTCGACTTCGTCGACGTCCTCGTCGCTTACATCGTGGTCTTCCCTTTCGGTTGCTATTTCGCGATCTTCATCTTTTTCTTCTTGCATTTGTGCCTCATTGTTTACGGGTAAGTGTACGGTGCCTGCAGGCCCATCGGAATGCCGAGGCTCCAAAAGATCATTAGGAATACGATCCAGAATGCGAGGAAGGCGATCGAGTACGGAAGCATCATGGAGACGAGCGTGCCAATCCCGGTGCCCTTCACGTATTTCTGTGCGAAGACGACGACCAGCGGGAAATAGGGCATCAGCGGTGTGATGATGTTGGTCGACGAATCGCCGATGCGGTAAGCCGCCTGCGAAAGCTCCGGCGACAGGCCGAGCTGCATCAGCATTGGGACGAAGATGGGAGCGAGCAGCGCCCATTTTGCTGAGGCTGAACCCACGAGGAGGTTGACGGCGCAGGTAAGGAAGATTATTCCGATTATGGTCACCTGCCCCGGCATATCGAGCCACTGAAGGAAACTTGCGCCTTTTAGGGCGAGCAGCGCACCGAGATTTGATTGGCCGAATGCGGCGATAAAGAGAGAAGCAAAAAACGCGAGGACGATGTAATAGCCCATCGTGCTCATTGCGTGGCTCATTCCCTTTATTATGTCGCGGTGATTTTCGACCGTTTTGGCCGCGTAGCCGTAAACGATGCCGGGGATGATAAATAGAAGGAAGATGAGCGGTACGATGGCCTGCATCAGCGGCGACGCCGAGGCTGTGAGCTGCGGCGAAACGGGCTCTGCGTTCTGCGCGATGATCGGTCCGAACTGCGCGTGCTCTTCAGGAGTTAGCCGTGCCTTGATGGCGTCGTCAAAAGGTTTCGTCCCGAAAAGCTCCTGGTTGATCAGTGGTCCGATCTTTATCATGACCTCGGGCGGAACGCCGGTTTCTCGAAGATTCGTTGCGGACTGTTCTGACAGCTTGTAGGCGACCGGGGAACGCATCGGGGAGGTTTCGGGGATCGAAACTGCGGCGAGGATGGCCAGCCCGATCACGATTGACGCTACGGCGGCTAAGAGTCCGCGCTTTTCTAGCGGGCCAAGCGTTTCCATTTTGGGCATATCGTCGGGATCGCCATCGATCTCGACACCCTTGAGACGCGGTTCGACGATCTTGTCAGTTACGAACCAGC
>JACDAK010000204.1 GCA_013695495.1 Blastocatellia bacterium
GCGCAAGTCGGCGTCGGCATGATCCCGCGCGGCGAGGTCGGTATCGTCGTGGCGCAGATCGGCCTTGGGCTTGCGGTTATCACAGACCGATTTTTCGCATCTGTGCTCTTTATGGCCGTCGCGACGACACTCATCGCTCCGCCGCTGATCAAGTACTTCTTCGCCGAAGACCGCGACAACGATGGTATAATTGATCCTATGGTCGAGCATGATGTGTCGGATCAATTTCCCCGCATCGGCTGATCGCCCACCTCCAGGGGGTCATATGTCGATAGAGTTTTTCGCAAGTTCATCGCGTTTTGTTCTTTTATTAGCGCTAATTTTTGCGCCGGCGTTGGCGGCGTCCGCTCAAGTGCCCGCCGAACGACGTCTTACGATAATCTCCGAACCCGATGCAGCTGTTTGGATCAACGATGTGAGATTCGGCACCACGGGCGATGACGGCCGCCTTGAAATTCGCATAAAACAGGCACGCCGCCTCACGATCCGTGTTCGTGCTGACGGGTTCAAAGAGGCTACTCAGGCTATACTCGCCACGCGCACCGGTGAGCTGAAAATCCCCCTTACCAAAACCACCGACGCCGCCGAACTCGCATTTCAAGAAGCCGAACGTCAAGCAACGCAGGATCGCGAAAAAGCTGAAGCCGCATATCGACAAGCTCTCAAGGCGCGTGCTAATTATCCAGCCGCAAACGTCGCGCTTGCAAGGCTGTTGTCGGAGGCTCGCGAATACGAAAAAGCCGGCGCTCAGATCAAAGCCGCACGTCGCCTTGCTCCCGCAAACCCGGAACTCTCCGCCATTGAGGGGCGTGTGCTGAAAGAATCGGGCCGCGAAGATGATGCCATCGTCGCATTCAATCGCGCTATTAAGGAAGGCACCGGCTTTCAGCCCGAAGCACACACCGGGTTGGGTCTGCTTTATAAAGATCGCGCCGAGCTCGTCGGTGCCGAGGGTGACTTTGCGGCGGAAGACAAGTATTACGCACTTGCTGCGAAGCACCTGAAAGAGGCTGCCGATCAGCTATATGGCTCGCCCGATGCTCCTGTGGTCCACCAGCTACTCGGCCTCGTTTATGAAAAACAGCGCGAATACAGGAAAGCGATCGCCGTTTACGAAGATTTTTTGAAGCTCTACCCCGACAGCATCGAAGCCACGGCGGTTCGCTCGTTCATCGTCCAGCTAAAGAAGCAGATCGAAGACCAACAGTGACCTATCCCCAATCATTCTGGTAGATAATCTATCAAAGCGACTAAAAACCCTCTTGACAGCTCTGTCTTAAACATCTATTATTACTTTACAACGGTGTTCAACTCCGTTGTCTTGTTGACCTCTCTAACCAGTTTACTTATCTTTTCGCTGCGACTTTCCTCGCAACTCTGCGAACGCTTACGCGAGAAACCACAACACAATGGCATCTAAATTAGGGGAAATCCTTGTCCGCGAAAATCTGCTAACCCCGCAGCAATTGCGCGAAGCTCTCGATTTCCAGCGGACGAGCGGTGGCCGACTTGGAGCCAACCTCGTAAAGCTCGGAATGATTTCTGACGACGTCATAACTGCCGTGCTCTCACGGCAGTATGGCGTTCCCTCCATCAATCTCGACCTCTTTCACATCGAACCCGCCGTCATCAACCTGATCTCTCAAGAGGTAGCACTCAAATACACGGTGCTCCCCATTTCCCGCGTCGGAGCCACTCTCACACTCGCCATGGCGGATCCGACCAATGTGTTCGCGATGGACGACATCAAGTTCATGACCGAACTCAATGTCGAACCGGTGATCTCTTCTGAAACCTCTATTCAGATGGCGATCGGCAAATACTACACCGGATCAATGCAGATCGACGTCTTCGATGCCGCAATGTCGTTCGAGCCCGAAAAGGTGGGAACCAACGGTCGTAATGGCAGGATCGGTGCGAAAGCTGCAAAGGTCGGGGAAAGAATCAACGATGCTGACCTCAAGGTTTCGCTCGACACCTTTGATTTTGATGCGGTTGAAGCCGAGGAGCTTGAGGTTATACCGGACAACGACGAGATCGATCTCGCAACGCTCGCTCGTGCAAGCGAAGATGCACCTGTCGTACGGCTTGTAAACGTCCTGATGGTCGATTCGCTTCGCCGCGGTGCATCGGACATCCACGTCGAACCTTATGAAAAGGATTTCCGCATCCGCTTTCGTATTGACGGCGTTCTTTACGACGTTATGCATCCCCCCATGAAGATGCGCGACGCCCTCATCTCGCGTCTGAAGATAATGGCGAAACTCGACATTTCCGAGAAGCGCTTGCCGCAAGACGGACGCATCAAGATAAAGGTAAAAATTGACGACCGCTCGCGCGAACTCGACTTCCGCGTTTCGACACTTCCGACGCTCTTCGGCGAAAAGGTCGTACTCCGTCTTCTTGATAAAGACAAGCTCATGCTGGACATGACGAAGCTCGGGTTTGAACCTGAAAGCTTAGCAATGTTTCAGCGAGCCATTGCGAATCCTTACGGAATGGTACTCGTTACCGGACCTACAGGTTCGGGTAAAACGAACACGCTTTACTCGGCGCTTCAATCGCTGAACACCACTGAAACCAACATCATGACCGCGGAAGATCCCGTCGAGTTCAACCTCGAAGGCATCAACCAGGTGCAGATGAAAGAGCAGATCGGCTTGAACTTCGCGGCCGCACTCCGTTCGTTCCTTCGTCAGGATCCGAACATCGTGCTCGTCGGTGAGATCCGCGACTTCGAAACTGCTGAGATCGCCATCAAAGCGGCTCTCACCGGCCATCTTGTTCTCTCAACTCTCCACACGAACGACGCACCATCAACTGTGTCTCGACTCGTAAACATGGGTATCGAACCATTCTTGGTAGCTACCAGCGTAAATCTCATTCAGGCACAGCGGCTCATTCGCCGGATTTGTAAGGACTGCAAAGAAGAAGTTCAGGTGCCCCAAGAAGGGTTGGTCAAAGTCGGCTTTTTACCTGACGAAACCAGTTCACTCAAGCTCTACAAGGGCCGGGGCTGCGAAAAATGTTTGAATACGGGATTCAAGGGACGTGTCGGTCTTTATGAAGTTATGGAGGTTACCGATGAACTCCGCGAATTGATGATCATCGGCGCAAGCGCGATCGAGCTTCGAAAGAAAGCCATCGAATGCGGAATGATAACCCTGCGCGAATCGGGGTTGCATAAGATCAGGCAAGGGATCACGACAATCGAAGAAGTTGTTAAAGAAACGGTCTTGTAATAGATCTGGAGGATATATGTTAATTAGGGCAATCGCACTTTCCATCGCATTATTGATCGGCCTCGGCACGATCATCCCGCTGGCGACTCAGTACGCCGAGGCAGGCGCAACGAAACGCGTTCAAACACAGAAGAAACGCGAATGGAAAGGCGTCAAGAAATATTCAAAGCGCTGGTGGCAGCTCTATCGTGCACAAGAGAAACGTAAGGCTCAGCTTGCCGCACGAAAGAGATCACTTCGCCTAAATCAGGCACGACTCGAACAGGCTGTCGAAAACGGCGAAGAGCTGACAGCCGCAGAGACGGCGTCGGCAAAATCCTTGCCCAAGTCTATCGTTCTGCCTTCCGGCGAAAGAGCTCCGGAAACGTGGGTGCCCGCTTCTTCAACCGATGGTGACCTCCAGTTTCAGATCAAGGGTGACACGACAGCTCTGGGATCGGCGTCGATCTCGGTCGTCGGCCCCGCGACCGGTGAGACCGAAATTCGCGGCCGCCAGCGTATTCTTGGCGGCGTCTCAACAACCGCACTTCGCCGCGGTGTGATCAACCAAATGGTCCGAGAGAACGGCTGGGTGGTTAACGACTACGAAAAAGAAGTGGGCGGCAAAACGGTCTACGTGGTCGTGGCCCAATCGCAGGGCAAAGGCGGTCAGATCGAATCACGCCTCTTCTATTTCACAGAGGCGGGCGGCAACATTTACAGCGTCGCAACAAACTCAAGCACAGATTCTGCCGAGCGAATTGCAGCAGAGTCGGAAAAGGTCCTTTATTCCCTTCAGGGAGTTTCACGCCCGGTCCAACAGGCACAGGTCAAAGGCATCATACGCGAACGTGCTGTCGAACCGACACCCGTACCGCAGATAGTGCCGACGCAGCCCGTTCCCTGCACACCTTACATCCCCATCGCACAGTAGGGCGATCGGCCCGCAATTTCGACAAACTAACAATATGAGCTTCGAACAACAAGACAGCGTAGCATCTCAGGTAACCCTGCCTGAGCTGCTCAAACGAATGACCGATGCCAGCGGGTCGGACCTGCATCTCACGACGAATAGCTCGCCGCAGGTGCGCGTTCACGGCCACCTCAAGGCGCTCGAGGGGCTGCCGGCTCTTACGCCCGCCGACACGAAACGGCTCGCATACTCGGTGCTGACCGACGCACAGAAGCACCGATTCGAGGAAAACCTCGAGCTCGACTTCTCGTTCGGCCTTAAGGGCATGTCCCGGTTTCGTGCCAACATCTTCAATCAGAAAGGTGCAGTCGGCGCAGTGTTTCGTGCGATTCCCTACGAGATAAAGACTTTCGACGCACTTGGTCTTCCAAAGGTCGTTTCCGATCTTTGTGACAAGCCCCGCGGCCTCGTTCTCGTAACGGGTCCGACCGGCTCGGGTAAATCGACAACACTCGCAGCGATGGTCGACAAGATAAACACTGAACGTCACGAGCACATCTTGACCATCGAAGACCCCATCGAGTTTCTGCACAACCACAAGAGCTGCGTAGTTAACCAGCGTGAGGTTGCCGCCGATACGCATTCTTTCGGAGCCGCACTCCGCACCGCACTCCGGCAGGATCCGGACGTTGTGCTCGTCGGCGAAATGCGTGACCTTGAAACGATCGAGATGGCGCTGCGCATCGCGGAAACGGGCCATCTCACCTTCGCGACACTTCACACGAACTCGGCATATTCGACGATCAACCGTATCATCGACGTCTTTCCGTCAGCACAGCAGTCACAGGTGCGAACCCAGCTTTCGCTCGTACTCGAAGGCATCATGTGTCAAACCCTGCTGCCGAAAGCCTCAGGTGACGGGCGCGTAATGGCCCTTGAGATCCTTGTGCCCAATGCCGCTATTCGCAACCTTATCCGCGAAGACAAGATCCACCAGATCTATTCGATGATGCAGACCGGTCAGGATAAGTTCGGTATGCAGACGTTTAACCAGGCACTAGCGTCGCTTTATCATAAAAAGCTGATCACGCTTGATTCGGCGATGCAGCGGACATCGAACGCTGATGAACTCAAGGAACTTATCGAACGCGGTTCGGGTCTGAACCAGTCTTACACAGGTAACGGCCGTCCCAACATGCCCCCGGCAAAGGCCGGAAGCCCCTACGCTCAAGGCAGGCCCGTCGGCCAGCGCCCGAGCTAATTCGTAAATAACGAGGAGTAGAGAACCAATGCCAACATACGCTTTTCAAGGACGTAACCGCCTAAACGAAATGGTCACAGGCGAACGCGACGCGAGCAATCAGAACGAGCTTCGCGCGCTGCTTAGACGCGACCAGATCATCCTCACGCAGGCCAACGAAAAAGGCCGGGTCGTGAATATCCCCAAGATCGGCCGCCGCAAAAAGGTCGGTGCAAAGGAACTTGCGGTTTTCACGCGGCAATTTTCCGTGATGATCGACGCGGGGCTTCCGCTCGTCCAGTGTATTGACATCCTAGCCGAACAGCAGCAGAACCTCTTCTTTAAAGAAACCTTGCGCCAGGTGCGACAGAATGTCGAGGAAGGCGCAACGCTTTTCGCGGCATTGGAAAAGCACCCTAAGGTGTTCGACTCGCTCTATACGCACATGGTCGAAGCCGGTGAGACGGGCGGTGTGCTTGACCTCATTCTTCAGCGTCTAGCTACGCTGATCGAAAAAGTCGTCAAACTCAAACGAAGCATCATATCGGCATCGATCTACCCGGCTGCCGTCATCTTCGTTGCCATCGCGGCTATCGCTGTGATCATGGTTGTGGTCATTCCGCAGTTCGAGCAGATCTTCATCGGCCTGCTTGGCCCGGGCGAGCTGCTTCCGCTTCCGACGCGGATCGTCATGGGAATAAGCGGCTTTCTCGCAGGCTGGGGCGGTCTCTCGCTGCTAATCGGCCTGATCGCGGGCGGAATCGCTCTTAAATATACCTACGCGACGGAAAAGGGCCGATGGCAGATAGACTCACTTCTGCTAAAGACCCCGATTTTTGGACCGATCCTTCGTAAGATCGCGGTTGCACGTTTCTCGCGAATACTTTCGACCCTGCTTTCATCCGGTGTGCCCATCCTGCAGTCGCTGGACATTACGGCAAAAACTGCCGGTAACGTAGTTATCGAAGACGCGATCCTCAAGGTTCGGACAGGCGTGGAACGCGGCGAAAACTTTGTGGATCCTCTCAAAGAGACCAAGGTGTTTCCGCACATGGTCGGACAGATGATCGGCGTCGGTGAACAGACCGGCGCTCTGGACGCTATGCTTGGTAAGATCGCGGACTTCTATGAAGAGGAAGTGGACACGGCCATCGCCGATCTGCTTTCGATGATCGAGCCCGTGCTCATCGGCTTCCTTGGCGTGACCATCGGCGGCATCGTTGTCTCGATGTATCTGCCCTTGTTCACACTCATCGGCAAACTCGCCGGCGGCCCACAGTAAATAGCCGCAGCAACACGCACGCAAAAGAGCGGCCGTCCAATTTTCGGCGGCCGCTCAACTTTTAAGGTTCACGATGTCGGAGGATCAGTTTATGACCAACTCGTTCAGGGATGGGCCGCGGATAAGTGAGTCGCCGGGAAATTATCGGCCACAACAGAAATTAGATGTCTAGTTCGGGTGTTCGATCATATTTTTTTAAATGCATCATCCGCTCGACATATTTTGCGATAATGTCGACCTCGAGGTTAACCCGGTCGCCGTGCTTGAGGCTTGAAAGACTGGTCATTTCCCAGGTCTTCGGGATCAGAGCGATATCAAATGAACTTTCATGAAGCGCAGCGATCGTGAGGCTGATGCCCTCGACGGCGACCGATCCCTTTTCGACAAAATACCGTGCGAGGTCGGACGGGAACCCGATCGTGACCGTCCAAAAATCGCCCACCGCCGCGGCCGAAAGAAACTCGCCGCGCCCATCGACATGGCCTTGAACGATATGCCCACCTAGCCGGGTGGCCGCAATGACGGCGCGTTCAAGATTTACACGAGAGCCGGGCGCCAGGCTGCGAAGCGTTGAACGCTCGAGCGTTTCTGCGGAGACATCGGCCGCGAAAGAATCAGCCCCAACATCCAGCGCCGTCAGGCAAACGCCGTTCACGCTGATCGAGTCGCCGTTTTTTGTACCCTCAAGAACCGTCGCCGCCTCGATCACGACGCGCGCGGAATCGCCCCGATCATCAAATCGGGCGACCCGTCCGCATTCCTCTATTAGGCCGGTGAACACGAGTTAAAACCACGGTTTCTTGTTGATGACGTAGGTCTGAACGAACTCTTCGTCAGATTTTGTCAGATAGATGATGCCTTCGACTAGGCCGAGTACGCTCGGGATTAAAAACAAGACCGAACCGATTCCGCAGGTAATAATGGCGATCACGAACGCGGCAGCAAACATACCGAGGTAGATCAAGCCTTCCTGCTGATAGCCAAGTACAAACTTATGAATGCCAAGCCCGCCCAACAGGATCCCGCAAATGCCCGCGGCGATCTTCTTGTCGGCACCCTGAAGCGTCTGCGCACCGTAACCGGGCCCCGGCTGCATCGGCCCTTGGTTGAACGATGAAAGCGACATTCCGCAATTTGTGCAGGTCTGGAAATTGCCGGGATTTTGCGACTGGCAGTTGGGGCAAGTTACGTATTGTGTGGCCATATTGTGAGTTGTCTCCTTGCTGGGAATGAATACAGGTATTATGCACGCAACTCGGATTTTTCAAAAGAAGCGGAGGGCTCCCGCATGTTCGATCAGTGACTGGTCAACTGAGCCTTTGGGTGAAATAATTAGCCTACGATGAGTGAAACAGCCCAGCCGCAAACCGAGCCGCCGAAGCTTCGCAGAATGCCTGACGGCGGTTTTGACACGTCAGCGTTCGGCGACCTGCTCGAATGGTTTCTGAACTTCGATGAACGCACGGCACGCATCCGCCATCCCGATACGGAAGAGCTTTTTCAATGGAAGCAGCAGGAAGATGCATCTCGTGGGGTGCCTACCTATCCCTTCGCGAACGCCGAAGAGAGGTTCGCTGTTGGTGTCTTCCAAGCAATTCAGGAGAATAAGTCTGAGCCGCTGCTCGGCCTTTGGATAAATGATCTTATGGCTGCACTGCATGATTCGCGAACAACAAAGATGGAGATCGCTGAGGCAAATTCGCTTGCAGAGGATCCCGAAATGTTCTCCGTCCAAAAGGCTGCAAAGCTAACTACAAACGCAGAAAAGCGTGTTTATCTCACCAGTTGTTGGCTCGAAACCCTGTGCACAGCCGAAGCGCGCGTCCTCGGCTGGATATATCAGGATCTCTACGGCCGCCCGTTCACCCCGACCGGCCCCTGAACCACTTATCGAAACGTGTCGCACTGCCGCATATCGCCTGAGCGCATCCCCCGTGCGAACCACTCCATCCGCTGCTGAGAAGAACCGTGCGAAAACGACTCGGGTACGACGTAGCCCTGCGTTCGCCGCTGAATGTTGTCGTCGCCGACAGCCGCAGCCGCCCGAAGTGCGGCTTCCGCGTCGCCCGGTTCAACCAGCCCCTTCTTCCCGGCATAATTCGCCCAAACACCAGCGTAGCAGTCCGCCTGAAGCTCAAGAGCTACCGAAAGCTGGTTGTTTTGCCCG
The DNA here is from genome assembly GCA_013695495.1 of Blastocatellia bacterium. Taxonomy (GTDB): domain Bacteria; phylum Acidobacteriota; class Blastocatellia; order Pyrinomonadales; family Pyrinomonadaceae; genus OLB17. The sequence goes on from JACDAK010000204.1 coordinate 8,824, forward strand.
GCCCGCTGAACCTTTGCCATAGTGCCAAGCAGATTCTGAACATGATGCCCAACCTCGTGTGCTATCACGTATGCC
>JACDAK010000210.1 GCA_013695495.1 Blastocatellia bacterium
TTCGTGACCTAGACGCGAAACTTTTCCGAATAAACAACCTTGATTACCTACTTGCCCGCATGGCCTCCGAATCGGGTGATCACCCCACCGCAGCATCTGAATTTCACCGCGTCATTCACCGGCGATCGATACTATCTGAATACGCGATCTGGCATCTGTCCCGGCTCTTCCGAGACTCCGGTAATCGAACGATGGAGCGCGTTTACCTCGATCAACTCGCCGCCATGTTTCCTGACTCCGTTCTGAATCTCGCGTCGTCGAACCGCACCGCTCGGAGCTGGATCGAAGATGAAGATTTTCCCCGAGCTGTGGCTGAGTTCGAATTTCTTTCCGCGACCGGAACAAAGAACCAGCGAGACGCGTCGTCGCTCCGGCGCGAAAACCAGGCCCTGCAAGCAAATGCATATCTCGGCACCGGCCAAACCGACCGGGCACGCGAGCTATTTCGTACTCTGATCGCCGAAGTCCAAAACCCCCAGCAGCCGGATGACTATGCCCTTGAAGCGGCTCGCGGGCTCGACGCGATTGATGGCGGCAACGAGAACATCGGCAGGAACGCACCTAAGCTCGATGAAGCGGAACACATGCTTCGCGCCGGAATATATCAGTTCAATCGCGATTTCCGTCAGGCTCGCCTTCACTACACAGCTGTCATCAACGAACACCCCGCATCTACACCCATCCCGGAAGCAACGTTTCAAATAGGCAGGGGACTTGCTCAGCGGGGCGAGTTTGCCGAGGCATTCCGCTGGTTCGAACGCCTGCTCGAACAGTTTCCGGAACACTCACTTGCTGGCGACGCGCTTCTGCAGGCAGCCTCCGCATATGCCCGAACCGGGAAACACCGAGAAGCCGTATCGCGTTATCAGCGCTACATTGACCAGTATCCTGACGATGAACGCGCCGACCGGGCATATCTGAACATAATCGACGTACTTCGCGACCAGGGCCAGGAGACCGAGGCCCTCAAGCGGTCCGAACTAACGCAAAAAGTCTTCAAGGGCAAGGTTGGCGAAGCCCAAGCTCTGTTTGCAAGTGCTCGGCTTTACCTGGCCCGCGAAGACTGGAAGAGTGCCTCAGAAGCACTCGGACGCCTGAGTTCTCTTCCCGACCTCGGCGGCAGCCGCGTGCCGGGCGGAACCAGTGCCGCAGAAGTCACGTTCCTGCTCGGCTACGCAGATGAGCAGGTCCGCAACTACGACTCCGCCATCGACCGCTATCTCGCTCTCCCCGACGGCCGTGATCAGTACTATGGCTGGCGGGCCACGCTGCGGCTCCGGGAACTGGCTCAGGGTCCCGCTACCAAACCCCTCATCGAAAACCGTATTGACGCTATCGCTTCTGCTTCAAACACCAAAGACCCGAAAGCAAGAAAGGAACAGCTTCACTCCCTTCTCAGGATGACCGTTGACGAGCAGCAAAGACGCGACCTGCTAGAGCGGCTGAAAAGTGTCTACCAAGACATGGAAGCGTACAAAAAGCTTCCCGCGACCAAGAACTTTAAAGGCGGCCGCAAAGAGCTCTTAAGCGCTGCACCGCCCGCTCCGAGTAATCGAAATGAGCGGATCGCTAACGAACTCGCCTTTCTTGGTCTCTTTGATGAAGCCGCCCCACGGCTTCAGCGAGTGGGCAAAGCCGCCGTCCCTGAGCTCGCTCACGCATTCCTGATCGGCGGCAGAGCCGATCGTGCGGTCTCGATAGCCGAATCGGAGTGGCGTAACATTCCTTCGGATTTCCAGATCGAACTTATGCCTCGCGAGAATATATTGCGGCTTTACCCGGCCCCCTATCGCGACTCCCTCCGGGTCACAACCGCGGAGCGCTTGGTCGATCCGCGGCTTCTGCTCGCGATCATGCGGCAAGAGTCCCGCTTTCAACCCGATGTGAAATCGGTTGCGGCCGCCCGCGGTCTGATGCAATTCATCTCGACCACATCCACCCGGATCGCCGGCGAACTCGGGATCGATGCGTTTCGTCAGAACGATCTTTATGATCCACCAATCGCGATCTTATTTGCCGCACAATACACGGACGGACTTTTCCGCATGTTCCCCGATCAACCGCCGGCAGTCGCGGCAAGTTACAACGGCGGCGAAGACAACATGAAACGCTGGATGGATCGGTCACGTTCAATGTCCCCGGATCGCTACGTTCCCGAGATCGCCTTCTCACAATCGAAAGACTACGTATATAAAGTGATGGCAAACTATCGGGTCTACACCGTCTTCTACGACCGCGACCTCAATCAGATCGACCCCCTAACTGCCAAATGAGAACCGGCACACTTGCGGCTCTCCATTCGGTTTCATATTCTTGAATTTCGCCTTTAAACGACACATATGAAGAAGCTATTTTTATCCATATCCCTGGCCTTTTTTTCGCTTGCGTGTCAGCAGGCGGAACCCGCAGTTAATTCTGAAAACCTGACCCGATACGAATTGCGCGGAACCGTCATCTCGGTGGACAAGGCCGCAAAAAAAGCAGAGATCGAACACGAAGAGATTCCCGGGTTTATGCCGCGGATGACGATGAATTTTCCCATTAAGGAAGACTGGGTTTGGGACGACCTTCTGCCCGGTGTCGAAGTTTACGCGGATCTCGTTGTCGACAATTCTGCTGACGAGCCCTACTGGCTCGAGAAGATCAGAATAGTTGCCGCTGCTAATCCCAATGCCCCGATGCCGGAGATCAAAGCGCCCGCGCAGATCGGCCAGGAAGTCCCGGATGCCGTGCTGACCAATCAGGAAGGAAAACGCTTCTCGATAAAGGACTATCGTGGGAAAGCTCTAGCCGTAACGTTCATTTACCGCGAGTGTCCGCTGCCGGAGTATTGCATCAAAATGTCGCAGCAATTCAGCAACATAGCCCTGCAGCTCAACGCAAACGAAGAGTACCGGGACAAGATAGGGCTCCTGAGCATTTCTTTTGACCCGGAGCGCGATACACCGGCGAAGCTAAAAGAATACGGTATCGGCTACCTCGGCAACCCCGAAAAGCCCGATTTCACCGTTTGGCAGCTCGCCGTCGGCACCGATGAGAACGTTCGAAAGATCGCGGATTTTTTCGGGCTGCAGTATAGCGTGAACGAAGAGAACAAAGCGGAGATCAACCACAATCTCGTCACCGCGGTGATCTCGCCCGGAGGAAAGGTAACCAAGCTCTTGCCCGGAAATCGATGGACCAATGACGAGCTGATGCGGGAACTGAAAACGGCCGCTGACCAGTGATCACCCGACGGCCCTGCCCGCAACCATTGTCCGAACGACATCCCGCGCGTTCGATGAAAAAACAAGTGCCGCCTCGACGTCGCTAATGGGCTGTTGAGCAGGATGGCCGAGCGCCACAACGGCCAGATCCGCCTGCTTGCCAGGCTCAATCGTCCCTATCAGATCGTCGAGTCCCAATGCCCGAGCCCCGCCTAACGTAGCTGCCTCTAATACTTCTCGCGGAGAAACGAACCGATTCGAACCGGTCCGATTGCGTGCAGCCAACGCCGCAAATCGCGCCTCCTCCAGAATATCGCAGACGTTGTTGCTCGCTACCGAATCACTCCCAAGCCCAACCGCGATGTCTGCATCAAGCATAAACTCGAACGGCGCATATCCGTGCCCAAACTTTGCGTTCGATTTCGGACAGTGTGCGACACCGGAACCCGTCCGCCGAATGATCTCGATCTCTTCCTTATTCACGGTGATGCAATGAGCTAAAAGCGGAGCCGCCTCAAGCACTCCGGTCTCGTACAAATACCTCAACGAAGTTGATCGTGGGCACGACCACTCCACGCCCGACTCGGCAAAGATCTCAGCAAATGCACCACCGCCCTCAGTCATGAACGCCTCTTCTTCCGCCGACTCGGCGACATGGATCGATACCTTTATTCCCTCACGAGCGGCGTAAAGTCCAATAAGCTCAAACAGCTTGCGGCTGACGGTGTACGGAGCATGCGGTGAAATGCCGGCACGCACAATCGAAGATTCCAGCACACGAGCACCGTCAAATTTGTCCACGAGTCGCGCAAAGTCCCCGTCCGCGGTCGCATCGTTCGGCGAGAATTCTGTTTCCTGATACACAACGCCTCGAAGCCCGGCTCGGACGAGGCCCTTCATACCCGCAACTCCGGATCGGCCTATGTCCCCAAAGCACGTCACTCCCGCGAGAGCGCCTTCGAGGGCGCCGTTATACGCCGACTCCTCGATAGCTTCAGCGCTCATCTCCGACCTCAGTTTCGTCAGCTTCAGCAGCCAAGCTCCAAAATCGTTCTCGACCGAGTCCAGCTGCCCCCGCATCGCCGTGATCTCAAGATGCGAATGGCAATTCACAAACCCGGGCAAGATCACGGCCGCACCAAAGTCTTCGATCTCTGTGTCCTGATACTTTGCGCGGAGAGCGGACAGCCGCCCAACCTCGACTATGACGCCGCCCTCGATCGCCACAGCACCGTCGCCGATCGGTTCACTCGAGATCGGCAGTAAGAAGTCAGCCGCAATGATCTTCATCTGCTTGGTTGCTGAGCACCGTGCTCACGGTATCGGGTAAGAATGGAAGAAACGTAAGATCGTGTCGAAGAGATGCCGATACGTTCAATGAATTCCGCCTCCGTCAGCAATGTCGGATCTGTATTTTTCGTCCACTCTTCAACACGGCTGGGACCCGCGTTGTACGCCGCAAGTGTCATCGCAGTTTCAGCTGGACGCCCGCGGTAACGCTCACGCAGCTTTTCGTAATACCACGAGCCGATCTGAATATTGCGTCTCGGATCGCTTAAAAGTTCTACAACATTTTCAGTGGACTGCCGCTCGAATTCGCTCAAGCCCGTCTCCTTCGCCCATTCACGCGCAACGAGCGGCGTTATCTGCATTAGCCCGACCTCATCAGCGTCACCTATCGCCCCCGCCTTGAAATAAGTCTCTTCGTAGATCAGGCTCCAGACCACCTTTTCGTCGATGCGGTAGATGCGGGCCTGCTGCGCAATAAGCTCATCGAAACGGTGCTCCCAATAATCACGAAAGAAATACCCTCCCGGAATGGCGACAACCGCCAGAATAATGATCCCGGAAATGATATATCGTGTCATGTTAGATTAAGGACGACGTGTCTTCGGATACTAGAATAGTTTTGCTCACGGGCAAAATCACGCGTCTTCGGAGATCTCCCGATCGGTCAACTCCGCGCCGATGCTCCCCATCGAAAAACGACGGCGTTCCCGTTTCACAACGCCTGAGCGCACCAACTCGCAAAACAAATCAATGTCATAGTCAGCCTCTCGCGCCATGTCCTGGCGAATCTCCAAGAGGATCTCCATAAATTTCGATCTTTTGTACATTAAAGGCTGTGAACCAAGAACTCCGGCGTGACTATTATCGGAGAAAAAAATCCCGCCGAAGCGTTAAATAGCTTGATGCGGGCCTGCTTGCGAACGTTGGCAATGTGGCCAAAATTCCAGGTCACAAAGTAATCGATCTTATGCAGGGATGCGAGCGCCACATGAAGAGCGTCGGACAGAAACTTTCTTTGAAAGATGCCGCGTGAAACGTAACCGTCGGCAAGTATCCCGACTTCTTCCGATAGTTCAAGTTTCTTAAAGGGCCGGGTCAGCCGCAGATAGCTTTCTCGGTAGGGCTCCGAAAAACGCTCCAGTTCACGGTCAACCAGTATCGAGGAATACACGTCATACTCAGCCAGTTCGTGTTCAAACCACCTGATCGTGAGGTCACGCCTGAACGCGTCGCCATTGTCGAGATAGGCACCGACAACGGATGTTTCAAGATACAAGCTCAACTTCATAGTTCCGAGTTCCCCTTTCTAGGGTACTTTCTCGTTAGGAACAAATGAAACCGCCGCATTCTTAAAATCGAATGTTACCCGGTAATTCTTGAGGAAATTCCCGCCTAATATCCCCCCCTGCTGAAAGCCCGAAGCCTCATTGATAGAGTTCATGTCGAGTGCGATCGCCAGAATATCCTGCCGCGAATGCTCGCCGAAACTTACTTCGGGAAGGTTGAACGACGGAACGTTTTCCGTGATCCCGGCGGCGCCGATAACTCGCATCCGCCGCTCAGACAAGTACCCGTCCATCCCCGATAAACCGGCAACGTCGTCTGAGATCACCGAAACACTTGCTCCTGTATCCAAGATGAAATTCAGCGGAGCTTCGACTCCCTTCAACTGAACGGCTCCGCTCAAAAACCCGCTCGACGTGAGCCGCAACGGTATCTGCGTCGCAGTGCGTTCAGCCGTATTTCCACGCTCACTGCGGTCTAACGTAAACCGCAGGTTTCCATAGTCGACCGTCGTCAAGAAGCGCGAGACCAGCGACAGCCCGATGTACCCGTCAATGTCCCTTGCTGACCCGTGAAATTTCCTTATATAGACCGGAACATTACTGATGGAAACGTCGCCGATCGAGATCTCGCGGACAAACCCATAAACGATCTCAAAAGTCCCGTCGCCGCCGATCCCTTTCGCATAGCCGCCGCGCGTCACCGGTCTGATCCTTAGTCGCTTGGCGGTCTCATCGGAGATGACGGAGATCCCCGAGCCGGTGTCCAACACAAAGCGTAGCGTTTCTTGCGCCCCGTTAATCCGCACCTCCATGATCGGCCGGTTACCCTCCAGTTTGAAATCGATCTCTGTCCGTTCAGCTCCTGCTGGTATATAAAGCTTTGGCCGAACCGCTAGATACCGCAAAAATTCGATCAGCCCGCGGATGCGTGCACGCCGTCCCGCGTCAGCTTGGTGAGCGACCCTTAGAAAATGACGATACGCTTCCGCAGATTCCGCGTATTGCTCGGCCCGGGCTGCGACCTGCGCAAGTGTAAATATATAATCGGGGTTGCTTCGGTCGTAGTAAACCGCTCGTCGCAGATATTCCAGGCTCTGGTCGATCCGATTCTGATAGAACTCAAGCAAGCCAAAACCGGACCAAGCCAGCGCTTCTTTGCGGTTAAGCCGAAGTGCGTTATCCAAGATCATCTCCGCTTCGCCGAATCGTCCCGCTGATAGCAGTGCCGTGCCCAGAACTGCAAACGCAAACGCATTGTCCGGTTCAGCCTTGGCTGCTTCAAAACTCATCTCATAAGCCGTCGCGATGCGCTGCTGTTTGATGTAGATCATTGCAAGGCGGAGACGCACGTCATGGTCCCGCTCTGCCCTTCCCGACGATTTCAGTAGCTTTTCAGCTTCTAACAACTGACCTTGACGAAAAAGCCGGTCAGCCTGTTTGAGCAGGTCTTTTTGTTCGATCTGGCTAGACAGAGCGACGTCATCGGGTTCGACGGCCGCCATCGTGAAGCTCGATAAAGCAAAGAGAAAAATGAGAATCAACCCGGAGAAATGGAAAAACTGCCGATCAACTTTCATAGCACAACCTCCTTACCGATTCTCATTTCAATATCTCGCCCGTCTTTATCGACCAAAGAACAAGATCCAGTTCGTCGAAGTCCAAATCGTAGGAGATAGCAAATTGCTTGAGAAGCGCCTCAGTATTTAGATACCTCAAACGCGTGGACGGAGGCTTCGGGTCCTCGATCAGTCTCAACTCCGCCATGCACCGCAGCACATGCTTGTCGAGAATTGCGTATCCGCGGAAACCGATATTCCTGAGAAAGTGGCTCGCTTCCTTATACCCGAGCCCCTTGATCTCTTTTACCAGCCAATCTCGGCGACCATGAAAATCGTTGTTCGCGGCCAGTGCCTTTCTGATATCGAAATCGCACTGCTCTCTCAGTATCTCGCGCGATGCAACCACATATCCTGATCGGGCATTTGGGTATCGATGCACCCCTAGTAGCGACTGCGTAAGCTCTTCGCGGCTCCCGTTCTGCAGCAGATGACGCGACGCCGCGACCGCCTTCAACCCCATCTTCGCGGAACACCCGCCGGTAAAAAAGCAGTAGACCATCTCTTCCCACAAGAGGTCATTGCTTCCGCTTTTCCAAATAGCCGAAAACTCGTCCAGTCGTCGCTTGATCTGCACGCGACGTTCCGCGTGCACGACCCTGATCGTTTCTAAAGTGAGGTGGATGTCTTGGCGTTTCACGCAGTGTAACGGATTGTTCAATCGTATGTTCGCGCCCGTTCAAAGTCAACAATTTTCGCGGTGTTAATAGCAAATGAAGATGTCCGGTTTTGCTAGCACATTAGATGTCCGGTTTGAAGTGTCGAAGAGAAAGGCGGCGCCTTTCTCTTCGACAATTCATGGGTCTTTGGTCATGGCTTAATTGGCAGACCGTCGGCGGTAAACGTGCCGACTTGTTGAGGGCCGTAGCCAATAGTGATCGTTTGGTTAAGGTGTTGGTAGACGATGACTCGTGAGCCTTCGAGCGAGCCGCGTCACGATTGTTTGTCTATTTGCAGGATCATATTTTTGAATTTGACCGTGTTATCACGATTAACGGTCCGCTCTGTCTGGATCGAGAACACGCGCTCGAGATCGGTTCTCACTGTCGGCATGAACGCTGTTTCGTCCGGTTGCGTTGTACGGCGCGTTAAAGTCAAAGTACTCATCGCGGTACAGCCGCAACACCTCTTCCACCACTGCCACCGGTACCCGCCTCGGACTCGCTTTCCCCACACGTCCATCATGCAGCCCGTCGAATCCCCACTCTTCGTACTTGTCCCTTACCCGTCTCAAATGCCGGCAACTCATCCCCAAAATCTCAGCCGCCTCGATCCAACTGATCTTCTTCGCATATGCCCTCAATATTATCTCTTCTCGCTTCATCGCCCGCTCCCATGCGGCTCCAGAGTATGATCTCATC
>JACDAK010000231.1 GCA_013695495.1 Blastocatellia bacterium
GCGCGAGGTTATGAACCTCGGCGATTCGATCGTAGAACGTTTGCGGGTTTGCCCTTTTGGGTTTCGGACCGGCACTTACCATACTAGCCATACAAACACTATTCTTCTGCCAACAGCTTTACGATCATTGCTCTAATCTCTGCCATCCGGGAAGAGCTGGTACCCGGCTCGATGTAACGCACGACGCCCTTTCGATCGATCAAAACTGCCGTGGGCAGCGCAGTGGCACCGTAGACGAGTTGAGACTGCTGATCTGTTGTCACGACGAAATCATACGGCAAGTTGTATTTAACCCTAAAACGCTTGAGAAACTCCAGTTCGTTCGCGTTGTCCGCACTCGCGCCATCTACGCGGCCGTAATAGCGTGTGACGCCGAGGATCGAAAAACCCTGGTCGCCGAGATCTTCCTGCCACTCGGTAAGGTGCGGAAACGCCTCAAAACACGGAAGGCACCATGTTGCCCAAAAATCTAAAAGAACGACGCGCCCGCGGAATTGTGACAGCGGTCGTGCGGTGCCCGGAAACCATTTATCAATTGAAAGAAGTTCAGGTGCAGGTTCGCCCAGCAGCCTGTAATGCTTCTCGCGTTGTTTGAGCCTTGCGATGGCTTCGTTCTGACCCCCGCGTGACGGCAACTCGCGGCCCGCCTGTAGCAGAGCCGACGAATAGGTTTCGAGGCCGAGCGCCTTACGGCCGGATTCTATCCGGTACGTGATCAGTTTATTGGAGGCGTAGTAAAAGAATGTAGTGGAGCCTACGGATGCCGCGGTGTCTTTCATATCGATCAATACGTCGTCAGCGGCTTTGGTGTTCGCGAGCTCGCTTTGCGATTCAAAAACGAGCATGCCGGTGTCGAGGATCTGATCGAGGGCGGCGGTGCGAAGAGATTCGTCGGCGATCATGAGCTTGGCGTTGCGGTACGCCTGTTCCGCGTGGGGGGCGGCCTCATCAAATTTCTTGTCGGCGAGGTAGGCTTTCGCGAGTTCGCCGTAGAGGCGGGCGAGCTCAGTGATACGGCCGGCCGGGCCGCGGCGGTATTCAGATAAAGCTCGTTCGGCCTCGGCCATTTTCTTTTGCTTGGCGCGGGCGATGATGACGAGTGAGCGAGCGGTTTGCTTGCGTTCTATATTATCGAAATCGCTGTCCGCGAAAACGGCGAGGTGGCGTTCGGTGCCTTCGAGATTTTCTGCGATCCAATGTAAAAGGCCAGTGTAGTATCGGTCCTCAACGGATAGCTCGGGCCGCTGTTCAGCGGTCGCGGCATATTTGGCGGCGAGCTGCTTTTGCTCCTTTTCGGTTTTGATGCGGAGCTCTTCGCTGTAGCGGACGTTGTTGCGTTCGAATTCGGCAAATTTTGTGCGGTTGTAGGCGTTCGCCTCTTCAAAGAGTTCTCTGATGGAGCGAGGTTCGGAGCTTTCGTTGGAGGGCGTCTCAGTCGTGTTTGCGGGGCCGACGCGGCCTGATTGGGCGAGCGCGGCTGACGCCAATAAAACTATGATCAGAAAATACTTCATCGATGTTTAGATGTTAACAGTTTTGGCTTGGGATGTGCGCTCAGGGAGGAACCGGCTACGCTCGGAGCCCGGGGTCTTGCCTTGCACGTCGTCGGCGATGTAGGCGGCGGTTAAGGGAGCGAGGAGGATGCCGTTGCGGAAGTGGCCGGCGGCGAGATATAAATTTTCCACATCCGGAACGGGGCCAATGATGGGCGTGCCGTTTGGGGCGTGGGGGCGGAGACCGGCCCATTGGTCGACGATCTTTACGTGAGCCAGATCGGGAATGATCTCGGCGGCGGCGGCGTGGATTTCGCGTGCGGCGTCAGGTGTGGAGCTTTTGTCGAAGCCGGTGTTTTCGACGGTAGCTCCGACGAGGATGCGATCAGCGGAGCGCGGGACGAGGTATCCGCGGGGCGAATAGATGACGTGGGAAAGATCGATGCCGGACGAGTTGAGTGCGATCATTTGGCCTTTTACGGGCTTAATTTGAAATGGCAAATGTTGCCCGCTGATTGTGATGAGGCTGCTCCATGCGCCGGTTGCAACGATCGTGGTGGCTGAGCGGAAGCTGGTAGCGGGGCCGGCAGCTCCTTGGGCTCGGCCGTTGTCGCTGAGAATCTCGCTAGTCTGAGTGTTTTCAATAATTCGGATGTTGTTGAGTTCGGCGTATCGGCGAAGGGCATTGAGCAATGCGCGGTTGTTGACGTGGCCTTCGTTGGGGAAGAGGATGCCGTCGCGGACGTTGGGGGATATGTGCGGTTCGAGGTGCCTGATGGCGTCTGATGAGAGCGGTTGGCCGGACTCGACGGACGCGGGCGGATCTTCGTTAAATGACAGGCAGATGATGCCGTTGGTGTTCAGTTCAACTCGGACATCTGTTTCAGCCTGCAGTTCGGATATGAAGGCGGGATAAAGGGCAAGGGAATCATTGCAAATGCGGCAGAAGGCGGAGGTGCGTTGGGCTTCGATGTTGGGTGCGAGCATGCCGGCGGCGGCCCAGGACGCTTCGGTGCCGATGGTGCTTTGATCGACGACGGCGATGCTGCGTTCGCCGCGGCGATGAAGTTCGCGGGCGATGGTGAGACCGATGATACCGCCGCCGATGATCAGATGGTCGAATGTTGCGATGTCCGACATTGTTTCAATGATAATAAACCGGACGGTTTAGAGAAAACGGGGGCGTGTTCACGCTGGCGGCTTTTGGTTTGCTATTATGAATAAAGAGCTTAGATCAGACATTTTTATGGCTAAACATACTATTACGTTGGTTCCGGGTGACGGGATCGGGCCGGAGATCACTTCGGCGACGGTGAGGATAATCGAGGCGGCGGGCGTTGATGTTGACTGGGAGACGCATATTTTGGGAGCGCAGGCTCAGGAGAAATATGGTGAAACGCTGCCGGCGGACGCGATCGAATCGATAAAGCGGAACCGCGTTGCGCTTAAGGGGCCGATCATGACGCCGGTGGGTAAAGGGTTTACATCGGTGAACGTGGGGCTGAGGAAGGCGTTGGACCTTTATGCGAACGTGCGCCCGGTGAAGGCTCTGCCGAACGTGCCGTGCCGGTATCCGGAACTTGATCTGGTGATCGTGCGGGAGAATACGGAGGGGCTTTATTCGGGGCTGGAGCATATCGTAATCCCGGGAGTAGTTGAGAGCCTGAAGATAATTACGGAGAAGGCTTCGACGCGAATCGTGAAATATGCGTTCGAGTTTGCACGGGATAATGGGCGTCGGAAGGTTACGGCTGTTCATAAGGCCAACATCATGAAGCTCTCGGACGGGTTGTTTCTGGAGTGTTTTGAGCGAGTTGCAAAGGATTATCCGGAGATAGAGAAAGAGGACAAGATCATCGATAACTGCTGCATGCAGTTGGTGATGAGGCCGGAGCAGTTTGATGTTCTGGTGATGGAGAACCTGTACGGGGACATCTTGTCGGACCTTTGCGCGGGATTGATCGGCGGGCTGGGGCTGGCACCGGGAGCGAATATCGGCGAGCAGGGTGCGGTATTTGAGGCTGTACACGGTTCGGCACCGGACATCGCGGGGCAGGGGATCGCGAACCCGACGGCGATATTGATGTCGGGGCTGATGATGCTGCGGCACATCGGTGAAATAGATGCTGCGGAGAAGATCGAGAAAGCGATGCTAGCGGTGTTTGCGGAGGGTAAGAGCCTGACGCGCGACCTGGGCGGGACGTCGAATACTGCGGATTTTGCGAGTGCGATCATCGCGCAGATGGGTTAAAAGGTGCAACTCGCGAGGTGCCCGGCCGTTCTAAGTAATAGGCGGAGGGCCTTATGTTGAAAAGAGTTTATTTGATTGCGATGGTCGCAATGATAGGAGCGGTTATCAGCGTAAACGGGCAAAAAGACGCGGAAGTGGTGGTTAAGCTCGCTGAACAGGCGACGGTTTGCGAGACCGATCTAAAGGTCGAGTTTTTGGCGGTGGTCGAGGATTCGCGGTGCCCGGAGGGTGTTGATTGCATTCACGCAGGAAACGCGACAGTGCGGGTGAAGGTTACATCGAAGCTGGGCGAGCCGCAGATATTTACGTTCAATACGATGCGGAGCGATGAGACGTTCGAGTTTGAACGTTATGAGTTTAGCCTGATCGCGCTGGACCCGTATCCGAAGGAAGGTGTTGAAATGAAGAAAGAGGACTATACGGCGCGGATTAGGGCCGCGAAGAAGCCGGAATAGGAAAGTGTTTTGAGAACTTTGGAAAGGCTTTGCCATGTGGAATGGCAAAGCCTTTTTACTAGTTTGCGTGTTCGTCCTAATTAGGACAGGAAAGACGTGGGTTGAAGTCGTCGAACATTCCTGCTGGATTGTGCTGCCAGATCCAGGCGTGCAGTTCCCAGGGCGTCGGGGAGATAGAGAAGAATTTCGGGCTCGGCGGGGTCGAGTTCGCCGTCGAACAGCCGCTCAAAATTCATATAGTGAAATCCCATAGTCCCCAGCGGAGAGGAAGCGCAGGGGCTGACCTCCACGAAATCGTCCTGTAAAGCGGCGGCGTAGCGTTGATTGCTTGCGCCGAGACCGAGGACGGCGAGGCGGATGCGAAAAGGACGAGAGAGCTCGGATCACGGCATTGGAATCTGCTGGCGGGCAGTATGAGGCCCGGCGGTAGCCGGTTCCCAAACTTTTGGGTGAATGCCTTGGCCATTTTAGGCCGGGGCGTTTTTACGTAAGGGGCGGGCGAGCGAGGAGCATAACGATAAGCATGAGGACGAAGTAAGGGACGAGGACGGCGGCGCCGGCGTAGTCTTTGGCGAGGCGTTGGCCGAAGAAGAGTGCGGTGATGGATGCTGCACCGAGGACGCCGGAGTAGAAGATGAGTGTGAGGGAACCGGTTGCGAGGAAATAGATGACGCCGGCGGCGGCGAGGAAGCCGGTGGCGAGTTCGAGAATGGTGATGGTGCCGAGCATCATGGGAACCATGCCGGCGATGAAGGTTTTAGAAAAATGGCCGGTGAGCCATTCGAGATTGCCGGACCAGTCGAAGACCTTATCGAGGCCCGACTGGATGAAGAGGGTCGCCGTGAAGGCCGCGGCGAAAAGAGCGGGGAGATTGTTTGTGAGCTGGTCTAGCTGCATCTATTTGCGGGACGACCGCTGCATGAGCGATTCGATCTCGTCGGGAGCTTTGGTGACCTTTGCCGTTAAATTGCGAGGGCCGTTTTCGGTTACGAGCACGTCGTCTTCAATGCGGATGCCGATGCCGCGGTATTTTGCGGGAGCGGACTTGTCGTCAGCCGGGACATAGATGCCGGGTTCGACGGTGAGCACCATGCCGGGTGCAAAGGGCCGCGAATTTTTTGCTTCCTGATCGGTGAAGTAGCGGCCAGCGTCGTGGACGTCGAGGCCGAGATAGTGGCCGACACCGTGCATATAATATTTTAGATACGCTTTTTTCTTGATCAGGTCGGCGGTTTTGCCTTTTAGGAGGCCGAGCTTCTGCATGCCTTCCGTCAGGAGTTCGATCGAATATTCTTGCCGGGCCTTTACGGTGTTGCCGACGCTGGTGTATTCGACACATTTTCCCTGAACGTCGAGTACGACGTCGTACACCTCGCGTTGAGCGGGCGTGAACTTGCCGTTGACCGGGAATGTGCGGGTGATGTCGCTGGCGTAGCCTTGGTATTCGGCACCGGCGTCGATGAGGAGCAGGTCGCCGTCTTTGAGTTCGGCATTGTTCTCGACATAGTGGAGAATGGTTGCGTTGTCGCCGCCCCCGACGATGGAATTATAGGCGACACCGCTGGCGCCTTTATCTTTCATAAAGGCTTCCATCAGTGCTTCGACCTGGCCTTCGGTCATTCCGGGTTTGACCTTTTTCATCGCGAGGATGTGGGCATCGGCTGCGATGGTGGCGGCGGTCTGCATCATCTCGACCTCTTGCTCGGATTTGTGCAGACGCATTTCGCCGAGGATGATGGTCGGGTCGATAATGGTGTGGGGCGGGTATGCCGTCTTGAGACGGCGGACGCGCTGGCCGGATAGATATGCGAGAACTTGGCGATCGAGATCGGCATCGACAGAGAAGCGGTAGTAGAGTTTGTCGTGGCCGTCTAGGAGCTTTGGCAGATCTTTTTCGAATTTATCGCTCGGGAATGCCTTGTCGGCACCGTGATTTTTTTGCGCTCCTTCCGTGCCCTGGCGGCGGCCGTACCAGGTTTCCATGAGCGGGTCGCGCGGGCGGACGTAGAGCGTGTAGGGTGCGCGTTTGTTTTTGGGATCGATGACGGCGATGGCGTCGGGCTCGGGGAAGCCGGTAAGGTACCAGAAGTCTGAGTCCTGACGGAATTTGTACTCGGTGTCGTAGCTGCGCGTTTTTTCGTGAGCAGCGGGGATGATGGCGATGGAGTTATCCTCCATTTGATCGATAAATCGTTTGAGCTGGTCTCGCATAAGTGCAAATAGTTTATATCAAAATCGAGGTTTGTTTTAGCGGGCGCATTTGATGTGTTTGTGAAAATGGAGCGATCCGTGGCTAAATCATTCTAAAGAAGCATGTCGAAAACCTTACGGATAACTGAAATATTTTTGTCGATACAAGGCGAGTCGTCGCACGCGGGGCGGCCGTGTTCGTTCGTGCGGCTGACGGGGTGCCCGATGCGGTGCGTTTGGTGCGATAGCGAGTATACGTTTACCGGCGGCGAGCGGATGACGTTTGATGAGATATTTGCTCGGCTGGAAGAGTTTGGCTGTCAGTTGGTAGAGGTGACGGGTGGGGAACCGCTGGCGCAGAAGAGTGTTTTTCCTTTTATTTCGGAGCTTTGTCACCGAGGGTACGAGGTGCTGATCGAGACGGGCGGGTTTGTTTCGACCGAGAGGGTGGATCCGCGGGCGGCTATTATTTTGGACGTGAAATGCCCGGGATCGGGTGAGGCGGAGCGGAATCATTGGGCGAATTTGGAGCGGCTGAGGCCGGAGTTAGATGAGGTAAAGTTTGTGGTTGCGGACATGGGAGATTGGGATTTTGCGAAGGATGTGATCGATCGTTATTCGTTAGTTGAACGCGCGAAAGAGGTGTTGATATCGCCCGTGCATGGGATGGCGGGGTTGGCGCAACTCGCGGAGGATGTGGCGGCGAGCGGGTTGCGGGTGCGGTTGAATCTGCAGCTTCATAAGTTTATTTGGGGGGCGGATGTGCGGGGAGTTTAGAGTTGCAGAGGTGATGGTGTGCAGGCAGTCTCCCGCAAAGCCGCTAAGACGCAAAGACTTGAAAACGGAGATCTGTACAGAGCACTCCGCGGGATGATCAGAAAGATAAGGAGAAGGCAGAGGAGAATATGAATCGATTGAAACTCACGGTAGGGTTGGTGTGTTTGTTGGTGATGGGGGTTGGGGCGCAGGGGCCGGATCGGAAGGCGGCGATCGATGCGCAGATCAAGGCGGCGACGGCAGATTTTAAGGGGAAGGTTTGGCTGCATGCGAAGAATCTTGATACGGGGGCGGAGTTTTCGCTGCGCGGGGATGAGCAGGTGCGGACGGCGAGTACGATTAAGGTGCCGATAATGGCGGAGGTTTATCGGCAGGTGGCGGGGGGCAAGATCGCGTGGACGGATGAGTTTACGGTGGAGACGGGGAAGACGTCGGGCGGTTCGGGGATATTGCGGGAGTTTTCGGACGGGTCGAAGGTTGATCTGAAAACCGCGATGCATTTGATGATCGTGCTGTCTGACAATACGGCGACGAATTTGATCTTGGATAAGATCACGCTGACGTCGGTGAATGAGTATATGAAGAAGCTGGGGCTGAACGATACGCTGTCGCTGCGTCGGATAGGTGGTGGGGGTGATGCGAAGGAATGGGATGAGCCTGTCAACAAAACGTTCGGGATAGGGCGTTCGTCGCCGCGGGATATGGTGCGGCT
>JACDAK010000107.1 GCA_013695495.1 Blastocatellia bacterium
GCTCCATGGCGATGCGGCGTTTTCAGGGCAAGGCATCGTAATGGAGACGCTTCAGCTTGCCAACTTGCGCGGCTATCGAACGGGCGGAACGATCCACATCGTCATAAATAACCAGATCGGCTTTACGACAGGCCCCGAAGCCGGACGCAGTTCGATCTACTCGACAGACGCGGCGCAGATAACGCAGACGCCGATCTTTCATATCAACGGCGACGACCCCGAAGCGGCATATCGCGTGCTGCAGATCGCACTAGAATATCGTCAGGAGTTCAACAAAGATGTCGTGCTCGACCTGGTTGGTTTCCGTCGTCTCGGCCATAACGAAGGCGACGAACCGAGCTATACTCAGCCGCTGATGTACGCTCGAGTCAAGGCCCACCCCGGCGTCCGACACATCTACGCCGAACGGCTGATCCGCGAGGAAGTGATCACCGCGGATGAACTCAAAGGAATGACCCAAGGGGTCGTCGATAAATACGAGGGCATACTTGCTCGTGCCAAAAAGATCGCCAAAGAGAAGCCTGCCCGCGCTGTCGTTCCTGAACCGATCAAGGAACTCGATGGCTCCATAGTCGTTGAGACCGCGATCTCCGGTAACGTGCTGAAAACGGTGGCCGAGCAGATATCTATTGTCCCCGAAGATTTTAGCGTCAATCCCAAGATGGTCGGCCAGTTGGCGAAACGTGCCAAAATGGGAGCGGGCGAAACCCCCATGGACTGGGCGTTCGCCGAAGCCATCGCCTTCGGCTCGCTCGTGCTCGATGGAGCCCGGGTCCGACTGAGCGGGCAAGATTCAGGCCGCGGCACGTTTTCGCAGCGTCACGCGTTGATGTATGACACCGTGACCGGCAAAATGTGGTCACCGCTCGGATTGCTGCGTTCAGAAAGAAATCCTCTCGCCCGCGTTCAAGTCTTCGACTCGTCGCTTTCCGAAAACGCGGTGCTTGGCTTCGAATACGGCTACTCCCTTAAATCACGTGGGGCACTAGTCGCGTGGGAGGCTCAGTTCGGGGATTTTGCGAACGGCGCCCAGGTCATCATCGATCAATATATCGCCGCCTCGGAAGACAAATGGGGACAGACCTGCCGACTCGTCATGCTGCTTCCGCACGGTTATGAAGGGCAAGGCCCCGAACATTCGTCGGCACGGCTCGAACGCTTCCTGCAGCTTTGTGCCGAGAACAATATACAAGTGTGTTATCCGACTACACCTGCCCAGTATTTTCATATGCTTCGCCGCCAAGTGGTACAGGAAGAGGCACGGCCCTGCATCGTAATGACGCCAAAGAGCCTACTGCGTCTGCCTGCGGCTTCGTCTTCGATCGATGAACTCACATCGGGCGGGTTCCAGCCCGTCCTCGACGACAGAGAGGCCGACGACAAAGAAAAGATCCGGCGCGTTGTGCTGTGTTCCGGTAAGGTGTTTTACGATCTGAGCAACGCGCGTACGGAAAAAGGCGACACAGCCGTCGCGCTCGTCAGGCTCGAACAGTTCTACCCATTTCCGGGAACTCGTCTGCAGGAAGTTCTCGACTCTTACCCGAACATCACCGAGGTTATGTGGACCCAGGAAGAACCGCAGAATATGGGCGGTTGGACCTTTGTCGAACCGCGGCTTCGCGAAATGCTGAGCGATAAAGCTTCACTTCGATACGTAGGACGAGTTCCTTCAGCCTCGCCTGCGACCGGCTCCTACGCCATCCACGAGCTTGAGCAGCGAGAGATCATCGAAACCGCACTGATCTCAAATTCAGACGATCTGTCGCCCGCAAGCGATCCCGAAGTCTCAGAAAGGCTCGCGCCGGCGTCGGCTTAGCTTACAAAAAAGCGCAGAAAAGGCCGGAGCGTTCATCACGATCCGGGGTTTCATTGTTTAGTCTTTCTTTTTACGAATACCCGCAGCAACCCTCGTCGCCTCGTTGCGGGCCATCAGAGGAATGCGTTCATCGTTAGCGAGTCCGTCAAGGAGCGCCAGCATCCCCTGCGGATCGGCGATCTCGTTACGGCCAATGAGCCCTTTTAAGTTGTTCATCAGCTTAGGAGTTTCAAGCGGCTGGTTCTCGCGTGCCAGCATTATATCGAACGTCCAAACATGTTGCGTCCCGATCTTCCGATATTGATCAACGATCTCTTTTGCTAGCTTGTTTTGCGTCCAGTTTATCTTTTCCGTCCGGGTCTTTTCGCCCGACGTTACTCTCAACGTCGCATTGCCGAGATGAGAGTAGTCGCGCGAATCCTGATAAACCTCGCTGGACTCCAGAAAATTCAGTTCCCGATAAAGCCCCGTGATCTTTTCCATTACCGACGGAGCGATAGCGATCGGGTCCGTAACCGTGCCCCCATAGCCTCGCTTGTCGAATTCGATAGTGCCGCGCCCCTTCTCATCATGCATGATGGTCAGTCTGCTGACCAGAAAATCCGGCTGCTCAAATCGGTAGAGGTATTGCACCGGTTTCCCCGGAGCCACCCGAGACATCGTCGACGATCCGTCTGCATCGACCGTCTTTATCGCCCCGGGTCGAACGTTCTTCTTCGAGTCGGCCGCTTTCGCTTCGGCTTGCGCATCCTGCCCCAACGCACCCGAAGCGAACAGCAGAATCCCCAACGTGTAAATTATCGATCTAAAAAACATAATGTCGAGCGTCCGCAATCAGATTAGATGTGCGAACGTAATGAAAAGTTTATCAGGTGAAAAGGTGGCAGGTAAAAAGCTAATCGAACTTCACCGAGACAATGCTCGAAACTCCCGGCTCCTGCATCGTTACGCCGTAGAGAGCACGCGCGGCTTCCATCGTCCGTTTATTGTGCGTGATGACAATGAACTGCGTCTTTTCCGCCATCGTCGCGATCTTACCGACAAATCGTCCGACGTTAGCGTCGTCAAGCGGGGCATCAACCTCATCGAGCAGGCAAAATGGTGACGGACGGTAGCGGAAAATGGCGAGTACCAAGGCGATCGCGGTCATCGCTTTTTCACCGCCGGAAAGAAGCAGTATGTTCTGCAGCCGCTTGCCCGGGGGTTGGGCAACGACCTCTATTCCCGCCTCCAAAACGTCATCGGCTTCCAACAGCGTCATTTCGCCGCGGCCGCCGCCAAAGAGCTCCATAAAGAACTCCTTGAAGTTTTCGTTGATCGCCTCGAATGCCTTCTTAAATCTTTCGCGCGAGCGCTCCTTTATCTCACGCAAAGCTTCCTCTGCGGCGCTTATGCTCGACACGATGTCATCTCGCTGCGTGGTGAGAAACAACAACCGCTCTTCGGCCTCGGTTAGTTCCTCTACCGCAAGCATATTGATTGCGCCGAAACTATCCAGCCTCTCGCGAAGCTCATCCGCCGTAGAACGGCTATTCTCCAGATCGAAATCTTCAGGAACGATCTCGCTCTCGGCAAGCTGCTCAATCGTTACGTTAAGCTCGTGAACACAATGTTCGCTAATGTTTCGAAACTGCGTAACCGCCTCGGCCTGCCTGACGTCTAGCTCAGCACGCCCGTTTCGCGCCTCGCCGGCGCTATGGTTAAGCTCGGCAAGCTGCTCGCTCGTATTGTCAGCCAAGCTTCGAGCCGTGCTCAGCTCCTCAATATGCTTCGCGAGTTCCAGCGTTTCTTCCTCCACTGCCGAACCACCCGATCTCAACGCTGTTTCCAAGGCAGAAACGCTTCCCGTCAGCTCGCTGATCTTCAGCTCGGCCTCGACAAGATCTGTCGACAACATAGCTAGCCGCGATTCCAGTTCCTTTCGCCCATTCTCCACACGACGAAGAGCCGATTGAACAGACCGTCGGCGTTCGTCCGAAGTGGCCGCGACCGTACGTTTTTCGTTGAGCACCGCGTTCTCACTGTCGGACACCTGCCTCGCACGCATCAGCAGTTCACTAACTCGCTCGAGCTCAGAACGTGCACTCGACGCTGAGTCCTCCGCGTTTTGTGCCGCGATTCGCGCCTCGGCCCGACGTGTCGTCAGTTCTTCGTTTTCACGCTCAAGCTGCATCTGCTCGTCTTTGATGACACCTATATGCCGCTCAGCCCGCTCAATGTCCTGCCGTGCCGTCCGTTCCTGAAGCTCAAGTGCATCAAGCCCGCGTTCCACTTTAATGATCACTGACTGCAGATCGACAGTACGCTCTTCCGCTTCCGCCAGCCGCGCCCTATTTTCTGCAACAACTGCCTCTGCCTTTTCAATTTCTACGACTAATTTCGATACGGTCTTGCCGAGTCCGGCAAGCTCACGCTTGAAGGCAAGCAGCGACGCGTTCTTTTCGCCCGCCGGCTGCCGGCCGCTGACGAAAAGTGTTCTGTCTATAAGCAGATCGCCGCTTCCGTTGACAAGTATCGCCGCCTCAGCCGCTCGTGGATCGTCAAGCGATTCAACAAGCTGCGCCGACATCTCTCGCGGAAAAAGCTTCTCAAGAACAGCACGCAGCCCCGTATCGACACCGATGAGATCGCCTATAACAGAGCTGCCATTAACCGGAGGCGTACCTTCGCCGCCCCCTGCGTTCGGAGCGATCATTGAAGCAATACCGCCAACCTCTGCGGTCTCCAGCCAGCGGCTGACCTTTGCTGCATCTTCTGGGCTCGCCACGATCACCGTCTGGAGGAAGCGTCCGAAGAGGCTTTCAACTGCACGCTCCGCCTCGGCACTTACTTTGAGAAAATCTGCAAGTACGCCAACCGGCTTCACACCGATCTCTTTCGAGGCAGCAAAAAGCGTCTGAACCTCAGGCGCGTATACCGCTCGATTCTCATCAAGTTCCTGCAGCGTTTCCAGCCGCTGATTGTTACGCGAATGCTCAAGCCGCGTCGAATGCAGCCCCTCTTCGCTAACCCGAAGCGTTTGACGTGCGGCCTCGGTCTTTACCGTCAGGCCCTCGCGTTCAGCGTGCAGCGCCTGCAGCTTCTCACGCTCAGTTATCAGAGTTGCGGCGTGCCGCTCAGCTTCTTCCAGATGTTCCCTGCGCGACTCGGCCGCACGATCCCCCTCCCGGCGAAGCCCCTCCGCGCGTTCACCGAGGCGCTCGAGGTTGATCTTTAAGTGCCGCTCGGTTTCGCCAAGCCGCTCCATCGCAGCAGAATGCTTCAGTAACTCTGTCCGCTTCTCCTCAAGCTCAGCCTCGATCTTTCTTACGTCGTCGATCTTAGCGGCAAAAAGGCCTTCCGCCTCCATCAAAACCTGTTGCGCCGCTCGCGCATCGGCCGATTCCCGCTCGTCGTCGGCACGAAGCCGCTCGATCTCAGCAACTGCAAGCTCGGCCCGTTCTTCGACGGTCGCGATCTCGGCCTTCAGCGCCGCGACGCGTTCGCTCAAACTAACGATCTGTTCGCTTTTATATCGATGCTCGCGTTCTGCACGATCTCGTTCTAACGCGTTTTGCGAATGCAGCGACCGCACCTCACCAAGCTTTTCCTCCGCCGTCCGTGCCTTTTGCGTGGTCTCACGAACGAGAGCTTCGGTTTCCGCTACCTTTGCGAGCAGCTCCTTTTCAACACCGATCGCCTGTTCCAGTTCGACCTTGAGCCGCTCGATCAAAGCCGAATAATGCCTACCCTCGGCGGCAAAAAGCTTCCGAAGCAGAATGCGAAAATCTTCCTGCAGCGCGACGTATCGGCGGGTCTTCCCGGCCTGCCTCCGAAGCGAGTTCGCCTGCTTTTCCACCTCCGAAACGATATCGCCGATCCGGCCAAGATTGGTCTTAGCCGATTCGAGCCGCGATTCGGCGGCACGCTGCCGCGTACGGAACTTCGAAATGCCCGCCGCTTCCTCTATCAAGTTTCGTCGGTCACCCGGCTTTGCCGAAAGGATCTGTCCTATGCGTCCCTGCTCGACAATAGCGTAGTGCGATCCCGACAATCCAGTGCCGGCAAACAGGTCCTGAATGTCGCGGAGTCGACAAGTTTTGCCGTTCAGTTGATACTCGCTCTCACCCGAGAGGTACAGCCGTCGCGTAACCGCAACCGCCTCGCCGGGTGCAAAATCAAGGGCAAACGATCGCGGGCGCCAATGCCGTTTCGTTTTTACCGTTCGTTCGACGGTCCGAAGCGAGCCCACCTGCGCCGCCTGAACCTTTTCCACCTCGACCTCTCCGGGATGAAATCCGTTCGCCTCGCCTCCTGCAGTGGTTTCTGCTAACTGTTCCGGCTCTTCCAGGCCCTCGATCGTGTCGATATCCACCGCATTCTCATCGAATTCAGCAAGAGTCTCATCGATATCTTCAAGCTCGGCATCGTCAAAATTAGTCGCTTCGCCGTCGCGCACGAGATGCAGAACGACCTCAGACACGCCCGACGCTTTTCGGTTCTTAGTGCCCTGAAAAATGACGTCCTTCATGTCGCCGCCGCGCAGCGATTTCGCGCGCTGTTCACCCAGAACCCACGAAATCGCGTCAGAGACGTTCGACTTGCCGCAACCATTCGGCCCGACAACCGCAGTTATGCCGTTTCCGGTGAAAACTATCTCAGTGTAGTCAGCGAAAGATTTGAAACCGGTGATTTCGAGACGTTGGAGCTTAAACATTCTATAGTGTCCGTGGGTCGAGGTGACACTACATTTTGGGGTATCGCCCGTGTTAAGTCAATATTAAAATCTTCGGGTGCAGTGCAGTTTTTTCTCACACCATCTCGCCGCCGACGTTACGCAGCCCCTGGGCCTCTGCCCGTTCGTTGTCCAGCTCCGTAAGTACGTCTAGCAAGAAATTAGTGTTGCTGCTCACATTGATGACCACCGTGAACTCAACTTCTGAGATCGTGAACTCAAACGTTCCGCTGGCGACCTCGATCAGGTCACGAAATGCCGTAGATCCGTTACGGCCGTTACATTCTGCATCCACGATCTTTCCTTCGTTGAACGAGACGTTCCCGAGGTGCATATCCGATTTGAGGATGAGCAACCCGGTCATTTTCGCGTTTTCAATAACTTGAACAGCATCAAATATCGAAACAAATCCCAGATTGCCGGCGAATGTCACATCTGTCCGAACTTTCTGTGGCGAGCGGTCCCGCGAAGCAGAAAAATCGGGGCGGCGGGCACGGCGAATCGCCTCAAGCCCCGGCGCGACAGATATCCGCGGGTCGAGAAGCTTAGCTTCCTGCAGCCGGTCATATGCCAAATCAAATTCTTCTCGAGCAATATACAGCGTTACCAGAGCCAGACACTGCCTGGCAGCCTCGTCCAAGTTCTTTTGCTTTATAGAAAGATCACGCATCTTCTCACGCAGCGGAATCGAGCGCGGGCTCCGCTCCAGTGAGTCGCGCAGCAGCGAGAACGCCTTTTCAGGCGAGCTGTATTTCACAAAGAGATCGGCATCAAGCAAGACGCTTTCGATCGAGACTTCCGAAACAGGCATGGCGGATTCTGCAAGTACGTTCATAGCGGTAGGATTGAACAAACGTGTTCAACATCTCACAATACCATATAACACAGGTCTTCATCAACGTTTTTGCACTATTGTACATGACAGGAAATATGAAACATCCCTACTTGATGTTCGCAACTGCGGCCGGCTCATCGTGATCTCTTATTGAAGAGGGCCGCGCCCCGTCGGCGTTGGGGACGCAGCCCTGACGATGAACAGGATGAAGACCTCTAGAAGTCGAACCTCAGCCCAAATCGTACATCTCGCTGTCGGTAAGTACGCGTCGGCACGAGAAAATTCTCCCGCGCCGCCTGCTGCGTCGGGGTAGGATTGGCGCCGACCGCCACGAAATCGATGTATTCCGACCCGAAACTGAACACCGCCATATTCAGCACATTCCCGATTTGAACCGTAGGCCGCAGACGCCTCCGCTCGCCCAGTCGCCACTCGCGCGTCACTGAAAGGTCGAATATATACTGGCTCGGCCCGATCCCGGCATTCCGCGGCAAGTTCCCGCTTCGCGACCCTATTGGCTGAAGCTGGAACTTCGAGAGCAGTTCGGTGGGAACGCCCGATCCGGGTCTTCGCCAGCGCAGGTCACTGAGATCACCGTTAAATATCACCCGATCGGTGCTTTGG
>JACDAK010000260.1 GCA_013695495.1 Blastocatellia bacterium
CTCAGGAGATCACGCGGCAGACGGTTGAATGGGCACGTCAATTGGGCTTTCACAGCATTAATCTTGATCTAATCTACGGGTTGCCGCACCAGTCGTACAGTTCATTTGCCGATACAGTGGACACAGTTATCGATATCTCGCCCGACCGGCTTGCGGTGTTTAACTACGCCCACGTGCCCTGGCTGAAGAAGCATCAGAACATCCTCGCCGGCGAAGCACTACCGACGCCTGAAGAGCGGCTTTCGATACTTGAGATGACCATCGAAAAGCTGATCGGCGCGGGCTATGTTTATATCGGGCTCGATCATTTCGCAAAGCCTGAGGACCAGCTTGCGGTGGCTCAACGCGAGGGCACTCTCTATCGCAACTTTCAGGGTTACTCGACCAAAGCGGGCTGCGATGTTTATGCCTTCGGGCTGTCGGCGATCAGCCAATTTGAGAACATTTACGCTCAGAATCTGAAGACTCTGAAAGACTACTACGTCCGGATCGATGAGGGGCGTGCGGCGACCAATGTGGGATATCGGATGACTGCCGATGACCACATCCGCAAGGAAACGATCATGCAGCTGATGTGCAACCTGGAGGTTAGCAAGCGCCGCATTGAAGAACGCTTCAGTATCAACTTTGACGAATATTTTCGGGCAGATCTTCCGAAACTTGATGAGTTCCGCGATAACGGCCTGGTCAGCGTGGGTGATGACGCCGTTCGGGTCATCGGGTCCGGCATCCTGATCCTGCGCAACATCGCAATGTGCTTTGACGCCTATCTGGAACAGATGATGGGCGAAAAGCCCGTATTTTCTAAGACCGTATAAACCGCAATGAGTCAACCGATCGGCATCGTGCTTTTGAACCTCGGCGGGCCCGATTCGCTCGACGCGGTCGAACCGTTCCTTTATAACCTTTTCTGCGATCCCGATATCATCGATTTTCCCGGCAGCTTTCTCTTCCGCAAAGGCCTCGCGAGGCTCATCTCGAGTCGACGGCATCCGCGGATACAAGAGCAGTACAAACAGATCGGCGGCAAGTCTCCTCTGAAAGAACATACGCTGAGACAGGCGTCCCTTTTGGAAGAACAGCTCAGCCGAAACCTGTCGGTCAAGGTGTATACGGCGATGCGTTACTGGCACCCGGCGACGGACGAAGCACTCGACGCCATCGCCCGCGACGGCATCAAGGAAGTGATCCTTTTACCGCTGTACCCGCAATACTCCAAAGCGACGACGAAATCGAGCGTGCAGGAGTGGGAAAAGCGGCTTAAGGCACGGCACGACAACCTTCAGCTTGATACATCCCTGATCGAATCGTACTACGACTTCCCTCCTTACATCGATTCATTGGTCGAGCGCGTGAACCGCGGGCTCGAGAAGTTCCCGGAGGACGTGCGATCGGACGTCCACATCCTGTTTAGTGCTCACGGCACGCCGATGAAACTGGTGCGGCAGGGCGATCCGTATTCGGACCACATTAAAGCGACCGTTACCGCGATAGTAGAGCGAGGCGCTTTTGCACACCGAAGCAGTCTCTGCTACCAGTCAAAAGTTGGTCCGCTCAAGTGGCTTGAACCGTCAACTCCGGATACCATCGAACGCCTTGCTGCTGAGGGCGAGAAAGATATGCTCGTCGTTCCGGTGGCTTTCGCATCGGACCACCTTGAAACGCTTTTCGAGGTAGGGATCGAGTTTCGCCACATGGCAGATGCTGCGGGCGTTCGACAATTCGAGGTGACCGAGGGGCTGAATGATTCCCCCCTATTCATCGACGCTCTCGCACAACTCGCACAAAACGAGATCGACCGACGCGGACTGAACAGAGCTCACGCCCATGCCTAGACCCGTTGCAATCGTTGGCGGCGGCATCTCCGGCCTAACGGCTGGTTATTGGCTAATGCGGGCCGGCATCGACATCACCATATTTGAAAGCAGCAGCGCCGTCGGCGGGAACGTACGATCCGAGAAGCTTGACGGGTTTTTGATCGAACTCGGCGCTCACAGCACGCTCGCTTCCGCCGAGCTTCTGCGTTTGATCGATGAGCTCGGCATCACCGATCAGATCGCACAGCCGCGAGCTGCGGCAAAACGTCGCTTCATCATTAAGCACGGAAAACTTACCCAGCTACCGACGAGCATTGTCGGTTTTGCAACCTCGTCGGCATTTTCGGCTGGTGCGAAGCTACGACTGCTGCGCGAACCGTTCATCGCACGTGGAAGCCATGAGAGCGAGTCGATCGCAGACTTCTTTGCCCGACGCTTCGGCCGTGAGATTGTTGATTTCGCCGTAGACCCGTTTATATCTGGCATATACGCGGGCGACCCCGGCAAGCTCTCGGTCCGGCACGCATTTCCGCGGCTCTACGAAATGGAACAGGCAGACGGCAGCATCCTCCGTGGTATGCTGCTTGGCCGAACGCCCGAGCACGAAAAGATGGACAAGGGCACGCCACGCAGCATCACCTTCGAACAAGGGATGCAGACGATGATCGATGCACTGTCAAAACAACTGGGTGCTGCAATCTCGTTGAACAGTCCGGTTTCCGCGATAACTTCATCGGCAGACGGACAATTTGAGGTCACGACGGCGGCGGGCTCTGCTGAGTTTGACGCCGTCGTACTCTCGGTTCCCGCCTATGCCGCAGCACCATTGTTGAATAAAATGGCGCCGGACCTATCCGACATATTAGAGAACATCGACCACGCGCCGGTCGCGACGGTTTACACCGCGTTCAAGAAAACCGATGTGGCAGTTGACCCCAACGGCTTCGGTTTCCTCGTGCCCTCACGCGAACGACGCCGCATTTTGGGAAGCTTGTGGACTTCATCAGCGTTTGAGAACCGGGCGCCTGACGACGACCATCTGTTCACGACATTTATCGGCGGAAGCCGCGACCGACCGCCGGCACTGCTGCCACCGGAAGAGTTGATCGCGATCGCAGTCACTGAACTCGATTCCGTCCTCGGCATCAGCGGCGAGCCGACATTCACTTACGTCAAACAATGGAGCAAAGCCATCCCTCAGTACAATATCGGTTATGATGATGTCACCGACGCAGTCGAATTGTTTAGGCTCAAGCATTCTCGGGCGTTCGTCTGCAGCAACTACTATCGAGGGATATCCGTCTCTGATTGCGTCAAGAACGCGCGGGCCGTGGCGGCCGAGGTCGAGCAAGCATTAAGTACACCATGACGAAAGATCATTTGCAGCCGGGGTTTCCCGTTACGCGCTTGCGCCGGATGCGGCGTACACCCGCTCTTCGCGAGATGTTGGCGGAAACGCGTCTCTGCGTGTCGCAACTTATTTACCCACTTTTTAATGTTGAAGGCGAAGGAGTAAAGAGCGAGATCCCGTCGATGCCCGGCCAGTATCAGCTTTCGACCGATAACGTGCTTCGCGAATGCGACGAGCTCGCCGAGCTCGGCATCGGCTCGGTTTTATTGTTCGGCATCCCGGCCGAAAAGGACGAGCACGGTTCCGGCGCATTCGCGGACGACGGCATCATTCAGCGCTCAACGCGGGAGATAAAGCAACGCTTTCCGGACATTTGCGTCGTCACCGACATCTGCCTCTGCGAATACACCTCGCACGGACATTGCGGGATTATCGAGGACGGCGGAGTCGGAAACGACAACACACTTGAGTTGCTTACGCGGACGGCGTTGTCGCACGCGGAAGCAGGAGCCGACATCGTCGCCCCGAGCGATATGATGGACGGGCGAGTTGGGGCGATCCGCGAAACTCTAGATTCGGCCGGGTTTGAAGAGCTGCCCATAATGGCATATTCGGCAAAGTACGCTTCGGCTTTTTATGGCCCGTTCCGCGAAGCCGCGGGTTCGACGCCGCAGTTCGGCGACCGAAAGACATATCAGATGGATCCCGCGAACAGCCGTGAGGCGATGCGCGAGATCGCATTGGACATCAAAGAAGGTGCCGACATAATCATGGTGAAGCCCGCGCTCTCGTATCTGGACATCATCAGTCAGGCGAAAGCCGAGTTCAATGTGCCGGTCGCGGCTTACAATGTCAGCGGCGAATATTCGATGGTAAAGGCCGCCGCAGCGAATGGATGGCTCGACGAAAAGCGTGTGATGATGGAATCGCTGCTATCGATAAGACGTGCCGGCGCCGATGTGATCATCACATATTTCGCTAAGGACGCCGCAAGAACACTTAACAGATAATGGAAACACCCAATAGTAAAAGGCTCTTCGCAGACGCAATAAAACACATGCCCGGCGGCGTGAACTCACCCGTCCGTGCGTTCAAGTCCGTCGGCGGCGACCCGATCTATATGGAAAGCGCGCAGGGTTCGCAACTTGTTGATGTGGACGGTAACGAGTATATCGATTACATCGGATCGTGGGGGCCGATGATACTCGGCCACGCGCATCCGGAGGTGACCGCAGCGATCACTGCCGCTGCCATAAAAGGCACAAGTTTTGGCACGAACAGCGAAGGTGAGGTTGAACTGGCCAAGCTCGTAAAGAAGTTCGTCCCGGCGGTCGAGATCATCCGCATGGTCAACTCCGGCACCGAGGCGACGATGAGTGCCATGCGTCTCGCTCGCGGATATACAAGCCGTAACAGGATCATTAAATTCGAAGGCTGTTACCATGGCCACGGCGATTCGTTCCTCAGCAAAGCCGGCTCGGGCGTTGCCACGCTGGGCTTGCCGGACAGCCCCGGGGTAACGCCATCGACCGCGGCCGATACGCTGAATGCGGTTTACAACGATATCGGCTCGGTGCGGGCGATCGTCGAACAGAACCATGGCGAGATCGCAGCGGTGTTCATTGAACCTATCGCGGGTAACATGGGTTGCGTTCCCGCGGACTCTGCGTTCCTGCAGGATCTGCGCGATATCTGCACTGCCGAAGGCATCGTGCTCATCTTTGACGAGGTGATGACGGGCTTTCGCGTTAGTGCCGGCGGAGCCCAAGGTCTGTACGGCACTACGCCCGACCTGACTACTTTTGGCAAGATAATCGGCGGCGGGCTGCCGGTTGGTGCGTACGGCGGTCGACGCGAAATTATGGAGCTTATTGCTCCTGCAGGGCCTGTCTATCAGGCGGGAACCCTGTCGGGCAATCCGCTTGCGATGGCGGCGGGTATCGCAACGCTATCCGCGATCGACGCTGATCCCGAGTTCTACAAAAAGCTTGAGCAAAAGGGCCGGGCGATTGAAGATGGCATCCGCCAAGCTGCCGGCGAACCGCTCACCTTCAACCGCGTCGGGTCAATGTTCACGCTTTTCTTCAGCGAAGAGCCCGTGACCGATTTCAGCTCCGCCAAAACGTCTGACGCGGCTCGCTTCGCACGGTTCTTTAATGCTCTGCTTGAAGCCGGCGTTTACTTTCCGCCTTCGCAGTTTGAGGCATGTTTTATTTCGGTCGCACACTCAGAGTCTGATATCGAACAAACCATCAGCGCCATCACCGATGCAATAGCAAAAAGCCGCGGTTAACGTCCTAAGAGCCGTCAGCGTTCTGCTATAATGCTTTTGAATGAACGCTGTCGGTGTCATAAGGTTCGCCGTTTTCGGCGCATTACTCCTGTCTCTGTGCGTTTCGCGGGCGGAGGGGCTGCACCTGCTTCCGTTCGATTCGTCAGAGCCCTCGCCAACGTCATGTGCTTCCACCGATCGCTCGCTATATAATTTCGCCCCTAACCCAAAGAATTCATTTAAGTTACTGAAAAAGGCCTGCAGTCCCGACACGCACCCCGAGCCGCCGGTAGCGCTTTGGCAACATCGCCCGCACGTCGGTTCGATCAGGGCGTCGAGTGTAATCAACGTCGGGCAAAACGCCGAGCCACGCGCGCTTCGTGAGGTCATCTTGCCCACAGGTTCGGGACGTTCGCCGCCGTGCGAAACGCGTCCCTGACACCATATCTCTTGAACGAGTTCCCTACGGGTGAACGCGGCCGACCGGTTCGGCAGCGGACGCCAACGCCCGGATTCTCTTTTCACTTTCTTGCGAGCAAATATGAAAGAGGTTCCAATGAGACCTGACAAACACGAAGACATTCACGGCACCGTCAACCCGAACCGGCCCGAAGATCTACATAAAACCATCGCCAGCTTTATCAGAACTGATTTTGCCCGGCTCGATGAGGCTCACACGGTCGATCAAGCTTTGCGTGTGCTGCGTCAGGGGATCACAGATGAGCGGATCGTTTATTTTTATGTGACCGACAGCGAGGGCCACCTGGTCGGCGTGATTCCGACCCGTCGCCTCCTTACATCGATGCCGGACGTGTTGATCCGCGACATAATGGCAACGGACATCATCGCCGTCAATCGGAATGCGACCGTGCTCGAACTTTCCGAATTGTTCGTTAAGCACAAGCTGCTCGCATTCCCGGTCGTCGATGACGAGGGCCGTATGCGAGGTGTAATTGACGCGGGGATGTTCACCGAAGAGACGATCAACTTTGCCGAACGCCACCTGGTCGACGACGTATTTCAACTGATCGGTTTCGGCATCTCACAGATCAGGGGTAAGTCCGCTGTCGGCATTTTTCGCTTTCGCTTCCCATGGCTGATCGCGACGATGATAAGCGGCAGCGTCTGTGCGATCCTTACCGGCGCATATGAAACAACGCTCGCGGAGACGATAGTTCTCGCATTCTTCATCACTCTCGTGCTTGCACTTGGCGAAAGCGTCAGCATTCAATCAATGACTGTCGCTCTGCAAAAGCTGCACTTTGGCACGCCAACGTTGAGCGAGTATTTTACGAATCTGCGACGCGAGGGCACTGCAACGCTGCTGCTCGGCGCCGCATGCGGCCTAACGGTGGCGACCATCGCCTTTCTCTGGCGCGGATTGCCCGACGCGGCGGCGATCATCGGCGTCAGCGTAGTGCTTTCGGTCACGGCCGCGGGCGTTATCGGCATGAGCATTCCTACGCTGCTTCATGCGATACATGAAGACTCAAAGATCGCGGCGGGCCCGATAACACTGGCGATCACCGATATCATGACCCTCTTGTTTTACTTTAACGTCGCCGCTGTGATCGGTGCGATCTATGCCGTATGACTGCGGCCGCTCGACAAATGCGGCCCGCCGCATTTAACCTAACTGCTGTATGAAACTCTGCAGATATATGCACGCCGACAGCGTCGGCATAGGCGAGATGGTTGGCGACGAGATCTGGGTGCTCAGCCCGCAAATGGAGCGGACCGAGGAGCTTTGGTACCGCGACGAGGTCAGGCTGCTGGCACCCGCCGCACCGTCAAAAGTCGTATGCGTCGGGCGAAACTATGCCGATCACGCCGCCGAACTCGGCAATGAGGTGCCGAAAGCTCCCTTGCTTTTTCTAAAGGCTCCGTCGTCGATCATCGCCGACCGCGAGCCAATCATAATTCCACCGCAGTCCGAACGCGCTGAGCATGAAGCCGAGCTGGCCGTTGTCATCGGCAAGCGAGCAAAAGATATCCGCGACGACGAAGACGCACTCTCATATGTGCTCGGTTACACGTGCCTCAACGACGTGACCGCCCGCGACGTGCAGCGTGCTGATGTGCAATTCACTCGCGGCAAATCTTTCGACACCTTTTGCCCCTTCGGCCCCTACATCGAGACGGAGCTTGACCCGACCGACATCGAGGTCACCTGCACCGTCAACGGCGAAACGCGCCAACACGGCCGCACCTCGCAGATGGTCTTCCCTGTCGAATTCCTCGTCCGCTATATCTCACGACAAATGACCCTAATGCCCGGCGACGTCATCGCCACCGGCACCCCCGCCGGCGTCTCACAGCTAACCCACGGCGACACCTGCGCCATCACGATACAAGGAATCGGAACGCTCACAAATCCAGTAGTCGGTGATCATTAGTCAGTCTCAGAAACCGTCGGCAACGTTACCAACGGACCTCGCTGAATCTGCGTGATCCGTTGTCGAAGGTTTGCCCCCGCGTCGCGACAGGTTCCAACGTCTGGTCACGCCTTACTAACGTCTCGAAACATATCCGTTTGTTCCCGCCGTCTGCCCATAGGCAGTAAAATCCGTACAATGGACGAGTCCGGAACGGTCGTGAAACAAGACACACAAAAAGTCCGGTAACTACCGTTGGTAGCCCGCAAGCCCTTGCCTGAACGGAACATATCCTTATTATTTCGTTACTCCAGAATCGTGAGGAGGATCGTGAGGAAAATATGACCTACAACTACCTATCGATCACCCGCGTTTTCGCCTGTTTTTCCGCGATCTTCGCTATATCTGCCTAAAGCTATGCGCCGCACGCTATGGCAAAGCAGCGGCGTCATCCGCATTAGCGCTTCTTTGGTGGCGGCGAGCGCCGACCATCCTAACAAAGGTGCAAACCGCCAGCCGCCGCTAACCAACGACCACCCAGACCTCCCGACTTCATCCCTACAAACTCCTAGACTTCCCAGACTTCCTTGACTTTCTAGACTCTTGGTTCTGCTATAATACTTAAAACCTTGCGGATAAGGGGGGTAGAGACTTGGGCAATTCGGAAGATGTGACTTGGACGGAGGTGCGTGGCAACGGGCCGTTGGTGGCTACGGCCGTGCATGACGGGCATGGGCTGCGCGATGATGTTGCGGAAATAATCAAGCTGGACAACGCCGAACGGCTTCGCGAAGAGGACCCGTTCACTAGCCGCTGGGTCGATGTGGCGGAGACGCAGATGGTGGCTCTGCGGTCCCGGTTCGAGGTTGACCTGAACCGCCCGCGAGATCAGGCCGTGTATATTGAACCCGAAGATTGCTGGGGCCTGGACGTTTGGAACACGAAGCCGTCGGGCGAGATCGTCGAACGCTCGCTGCGACAATACGACGCATATTATGCGAATTTAAGCACTTTGCTCAGCGCGAAAGCGACCGAGTATGGCCACTTCGTCGTTTACGACATCCACAGCTATAACCACCGCCGTGACGGCGCCGGCAGTCCTGCCGAATCTGCCGAAGAAAATCCCGAAGTAAACATTGGAACGGGCTCACTTGACCGCAAGTTTTGGGGGCCGCTGGTCGACCGATTCATCGCAGATCTGCGCGCGTTCACTTTTATGGACCGCCGGCTTGATGTACGTGAGAACGTAAAGTTCAAGGGCGGCAACCAGGTCAAGTGGATCCATAAGAACTTTCCCTCCGCCGGGTGCGGATTGGCGATAGAGTTCAAAAAGTTTTGGATGGATGAGTGGACGGGCGAGGTC
>JACDAK010000262.1 GCA_013695495.1 Blastocatellia bacterium
CCGTCATAGTAGAGGGCTCATCGATGGTTCCGCAGCTGCAGGACGGTGAGCGGCTGCTCGTAAATAAGCTTGTTTATTACAAGATACAAAGCGTGCGTTGGGGGCACCTTGAAAGGGGCGACATCGTCGTTTTTTGGTACCCCGCCGATCCCGATAAGAGTTACGTCAAGCGCATCATCGGCCTCCCCGGCGAAACGGTCGAGGTACGCAGTGGACAGGTCTGGATAGACGGCCGACCGCTTAGCGAGCCTTACATAGACGAGACGCACAACCGTAACCCCCGCAGCATGGACCCCATGCCCCGCAAGGTCGAGCCGCACCACTATTTTGTGATGGGCGACAACCGCGATAACTCGTCTGATTCGCGAGAGTGGGGATTTGTCCCCGAAAAATATATCTACGGGAAAGCGTTTTTCCGCTATTGGAAACCTTCGAACATGGGCTTTCTTGAGCACGGCACCTACGAACCCGCACCCGAGGCGGACGTTGATGATTTTCGTGCGACGCAGCAGTGACTATTACCACCTTATGAATTAACATTCATCGATTATGAATAAGGCGCAAAAAGCGGTTCTTGTTTTAGAGGATGGACGCACCTTCGAGGGTGCGTCTTTTGGCGCGGATGGCGAAACGTTCGGCGAGATCGTTTTCAACACCTCAATGACCGGCTATCAGGAGATCTTGACCGACCCCAGCTACGCCGGTCAGATCGTGTGCATGACCTATCCGCACATCGGCAATTACGGCACGAACGAGATCGATGTCGAATCACGCCGCCCGTGGGCCGAGGGGCTCGTCGTGCGCGAAGCTTCACGCATCGCATCAAACTGGCGCTCGACCGCGTCGCTGCAAGATTACCTCACCCGCAACGCCATTATCGGGATCGAAGGCCTCGACACGCGCGCACTCGTTCGCCACATCCGCGACAAAGGCGCGATGCGCGCCGCCATTTCGACCGTTGATCTCGACGCCGATGCAGTTCTCGCTCGCGTGCTCGCATCACCCGAAATGAAAAGCCGCGAACTCGCTAGTGTCGTGACCGCTGCCGCGGGCTACGAGTACCCGGCGATCGGCGAAGAGAAGTTCCACGTTGTTGCTTTCGATTTCGGCGTGAAGCTCAACAGCCTTCGCGAATTTGCCAAGTTCGGCTGCCGCGTCACCGTCGTGCCAGCGGACACGCCCGCCGATTACGTCATCGCGCTCAAACCCGACGGCATCTTCCTCTCGAACGGCCCCGGCGACCCGTCCGCGATGAACGAGGTTGTAAGTGAGATCCGCAAACTGACAGAAGCATCGGTCCCCATGTTTGGTATCTGCCTCGGTCACCAGCTGATCGGCGAGGCGTTCGGCGGCTCGACGTTCAAGATGAAATTCGGCCACCGCGGCGGCAACCAGCCCATCAAGGACATGACCACCGGCAAGGTCGAGATAACCTCGCATAACCACGGCTTCGCCATCGACCGCGAAACCCTGCCCTCTGACGTCGAGGTAACCCACGTTAACCTAAACGACAACACCGTCGCCGGCATCCGCCACCGAACCCTCCCCGTCTTCTCAGTCCAATACCACCCCGAGTCCGCCCCCGGCCCCCATGATAGCGAATATCTTTTTCAAAGGTTTGTCGACTTGATGGGATTTGGAGTATGAAAAAGCGGCGGAATGTTATCGTTTTTATCGCGTTCGCTCTTTTAGGTGGATTACTGATCCCTTGAAGCGGTCGGTCTCTCTAGTCTCTCGATTCTGAACTATTGCGCGATAAAGAACGACCCAAGCAAGTACAGCGGTAAAGTATTAAAAGTTAGAGCGCCTCTTGGAGATTTCATGCACGGCACGTTCTTTGAAGATAGCCGATGTTATAACTAGATCTATCCAGAGCTTTCAGATGATCGACGCATGGGAGTAAGCTTCTCCGAGCCCAGAAGAGCTTCACGGGCTGATTCAGGAAATCCTCGAAGACCGTAAACAGATTTGGAACACTATCCCGGTTGAAGCTATCGGTCGCTTCAAATGGGAGTATCACCGCCGATCTAGCGATCATATCAAGGATCGAACCTCGTTCCATTTTGAGGTTTATTCAATTGCTCCCTTCGAGGAGTAGCGTTACTTGCAACAGAAGCCTCCGCAGTCTACTCCTGTTCTATGAAGATGAATTGCCATCTATTACATCTAATGCCAAAACTCGTTAGTCTTATTTAATGGCCACTGTGAACATTTCGTTGCCCGATTCAATGAAAGCCGACATCGAAGAGGCTATCGTGAGTGAAGGATATGGGAACACGAGCGAGTTTTTTAGGGACTTAGTCCGCGGATATCTTGACAAGCGGCGTCGCGCCAAACTCGAACAGATGTTGATAGAAGGATTAGAGAGCGGTGACCCGCAGCCCTTTACTTCAGAAACCCTCAGTAAGTGCGTCTTCGGGCGTTCGAACGATTAAATAACCAAAGCGGTAAATGAAGCGCAAGAAAACTGTTCGACCTCGAGCTTCCGATGCAGCGGACAGCTTCCCGATGCCGAAGCGGGTGCTGTCGGACTTGACGGGGACACCACTGCAGAGGCAAGTCGAATTGCCTCGCTTGTGCATGCCTGGACGAGATATGTCGAGTACCGCAAGACCGTTGATTAGGGTTTTTGACCTGCGGTCAGATAACGACGTCTTTAACGATAAAAAAAAGCGGCCCCGATTCAGAGCCGCCCATTTAATCTGTCGCGTGAGTTACGTCTTACTGCCCGATCCCGTAAATATACGGTGCGATTACCAGCGAAACGATCGACATCAGCTTGATGAGGATGTTCATCGACGGACCCGACGTGTCCTTGAAAGGATCGCCGACGGTGTCGCCCGTTACAGACGCCTTGTGCGGCTCTGAGCCTTTGTAATACATCTCGCCGTTTATCTCAACTCCCTTTTCAAACGACTTCTTGGCGTTGTCCCATGCCCCGCCCGCGTTTGACTGGAAGATGCCCATCAGCACGCCGCAAACCGTAACGCCTGCCAGCAGGCCGCCAAGCACCTCAGGGCCAAACGTAAACCCGACAATAACCGGCACGACCAGAGCTATCGCACCCGGCATCATCATTTCTCGGATCGAAGCCTTTGTCGAAATGGCCACGCACTTTTCATACTCCGGCTTCGCCGTGTAATCCATAATGCCCGGGATCTCGCGAAACTGCCGCCTCACTTCCTGCACCATGTCCATCGCCGCACGGCCCACCGCCTGGATGCACAACGCCGAAAAGATGAACGGGATCATGCCGCCGATGAACAACCCGCCGAGCACGTCAGCCTTATAAA
>JACDAK010000280.1 GCA_013695495.1 Blastocatellia bacterium
GTCGTGCGGTCTTGGCGTTTTCGAAATAGCGAATTTGGATGCGGCGAAGATCCAAAAAGAACTTTGGGACCGGCACAAGATTCTCGTCCAGCACATGACGGGCGGACACCGGCTTCCCACCTTGAGCGGTATTCGAGTGACGCCGAATGTTTATACGACTACAGCCGAGCTTGACCAATTCGTTGATGCCCTCAATGCTTCGGTGAAGAGGTTGGCGGCTTAGATTTCTCTTTTTTTGTGGGCAATCCAGAACCGAACAAGATCATCTTTTCGATGGTCAAAGTTCGAGAGTGAAGCCAATGTCTATGCCAGCTCAGAGTCGCAGCTTCCACCTCAACTTTTGGCAAACTTTGCCATAGATGCTAATTTTGAGTTATGAGTACGATGAACATATCCCTGCCGGAAACTCTGAGATCATTCGTGGATTCGCAGGTGTCTGAGGGAGATTACGGGAGTAGCAGCGAACACGTAAGAGAATTGCTTCACAACGAGCGGGATCGCCTACGCCTTCGCGAATTGATTTTGGACGGCATGGCGTCAGAACTCTCCACCGGGCCAATGGACGTCCAGTATTTTGATAAATTGAGGAAACATATCTCGGCGACGAGGGCGTTATGAATGAGATTTTCTTTTTAGTCGAAGAAGCTGTCGATGGCGGTTACGGTGCCAGAGCGTTGGGCGAGTCGATCTTTGTGCAGGGCGATAGTGTCGAGGAGCTTCGGGTGCATATCCGCGATGCGGTTGACTGCCATTTTGAAACCGCAAACAAGCCTAAGATGATCCGACTGCATTTTGTTTCTGAAGAAGTCATAGCTGCATGAAATTACCCCGCGACACCAGCGGGCTTTCGCTCGCAAAAAGGCTGAACGTTCTGGGATATGAGGTCTCACGCCAAACCGGAAGCCACATTAGGCTTACAACAAAAACAAACGGAGAACATCATATAACGATCCCTGCTCATGATCCGATCAAGATCGGAACGCTCTCCAGCATCCTCACCGACATCGCTAACCATCACGAGATCAGGCGCGAAGCCTTGCTGGATCAATTAGGGTATTGATCAAAATTTTTTTACAAGGGATCAAAGTCCGAAACTGTTGGCTTATCTGTCCCGATAACTTCCTATGAATGAACCAAACAAGATCATTTTTTCGATGGTCAAGGTAAGCAAGTTTTACGACAAGAAGCCTGTCCTTAAGGACATTTATCTTTCGTTTTTTTACGGAGCGAAGATCGGCGTGCTTGGATTGAATGGCTCAGGTAAATCGAGTCTTTTGCGGATAATCGCGGGCATCGACAAGGAATATAACGGCGAGGTCGTGTTTTCAAAGGGCTATTCGGTTGGGCTGCTTGAGCAGGAGCCGAAGCTCGCCGAGACGAAAACCGTTCAACAAATAGTCGAAGAAGCCGTGCAGGAAACGGTCGATCTTCTCAAGGAATTTGAGGAGATCAACGCGAAATTCGCCGAGCCGATGGACGACGACGCGATGAATGCGCTCATCGAGCGGCAGGGCGCGGTGCAGGAAAAGCTCGACGCGGCGGATGCCTGGGACCTTGATTCGCGGCTCGAAATGGCGATGGACGCGTTGCGATGCCCGCCGGCTGATACGCCGATCAAGAATCTGTCGGGCGGCGAAAAGCGCCGTGTGGCGCTGTGCCGATTGCTGTTGCAAAAGCCGGACATCCTGCTGCTTGATGAGCCGACGAACCACCTCGATGCCGAAACCGTCGGCTGGCTGGAGCAGCATCTGCAGAAGTATGAAGGCACGATCATCGCCGTTACGCATGACCGCTATTTCCTCGATAATGTCGCCGGGTGGATACTCGAACTCGACCGTGGCGAAGGCATTCCGTGGAAAGGGAATTACTCGAGCTGGCTGGAGCAGAAACAGAACCGGCTCGCACAGGAGCAGAAGACCGAGGACAAGCGCGCCAAGACCCTAGAGCGCGAGCTTGAATGGATTCGGATGTCGCCCAAGGGACGGCATGCTAAATCGAAAGCGCGTATTAACGACTACGAAAAGCTGGTCGCAACGGAATCTGATAAACGCAGCGAGGACCTTGAAATATTTATCCCGCCCGGCGAACGGCTCGGCGATCTGGTTATCGAAGCGAATGGGGTTTCTAAGGCTTATAGCGACAAGCTTCTGTTCGAGGGGCTTGAATTCTCGCTCCCACCGGGCGGCATTGTCGGTGTTATCGGCCCCAACGGTGCCGGTAAGACGACGCTCTTTCGGCTGATCACAGGCCAAGAAGAACCTGACGGCGGAACGTTCAAAGTCGGGCCGACGGTCAAGCTCGGTTATGTTGACCAGTCACGCGATTCGCTGAATGCTGATAAAACGATCTTTGATGAGATCGCTGACGGGCTAGATTTCGTAACGCTTGGAAAGCGTGAGATGAACGCGCGGGCTTACGTTTCGCGGTTCAATTTCTCCGGCAGCGACCAGCAGAAACGAGTCGGCCAGCTCTCCGGCGGCGAGCGCAATCGCGTTCATCTTGCAAAGATGTTAAAATCTGGTGCTAACGTCATTCTCCTCGACGAGCCCACTAACGACCTCGACGTAAACACCATGCGGGCGCTTGAGGAAGCCCTTGAAAACTTTGCCGGTTGTGCTGTTGTTATCAGCCACGACCGCTGGTTCCTTGATCGCATCGCGACTCACATCCTGGCCTTTGAAGGCGATTCTCACGTCGAATATTTTGACGGCAATTACACCGAATACGAAGCGGACCGCAAGCGAAGGCTTGGGCACGACGCCGATCAGCCGCATCGGATCAAATATCGAAACCTGACGCGGGCCTAGCTTCGGGGATTCAAAAATCAATGGCAAAGTTTGGAATAAAAGATGTCGCGGGAGCTCTCGCGATTGCAGTTCTTTTATTTACCGTGGGATGCGGTGATGGTGAGCGATCGACCCGCAATGAGGTCAGCACGCCCGTCGTTTCAGCTGAGGCTCCGACGGTCGAAGCCGAGACCGAACCAGCGCCGACTGTGCCCGACCTGCAGGCGGAGCTGACAAATTCTAGATTCCGAACTTCAGATTCGCCGATCGCAAGCTACGACTTTCTCAATCATTCATACCCGCTCCCGCGGGGCTGGGAGAACCGCGACGGCAGCGAGGCCCAGTTGGTGAACGGCCGGCTTGACCCCGTTTCGCTGCCTATAACCGAAGACATGCCCGACGAGGAGAAGGTGCGGCGTCGGGCAGAACGCCGCATCGGGCTGTCGCATGTTGTAACGAAGTATTTTGATGCTAATGGCGACGGCAGCGACGAGGCGATCGTCATCTTAAAGATCGAAACCACAGGCAATGCCATCCCGCAGATCGTTTATGTTTACGAATGGTCGGACGGGGGGCCAAAGCTGATGTGGCATTTTCGCACGGGCGACCGCGCTGACGGCGGGCTTAAGTCGATAAGGCCTGATGATGGCGAGCTTGTGATCGAGCTTTACGGACAGGACCGTTTCTTGTTGGGTGAGGTCGAGACCGGCAAGGTCCAGGGCGACGAGGTTCAGATATGCTGCCCGACGCATTACACCCTTTCGTCTTATAAATGGAACGGCCGTCACTTTATCCGCCAGGGGCCGCGGCTCACATTTTTGACGGACGATCCCACAGCACCTCCGAGCGAGAACCTGGGCGACATCATCGCCGAACGGGACAAGAATAAGAAATAAGACGCGGACGTGCTAAAAACACAACTTTCACCCCGTTTTTGATTCGGGACGTGGGAGCATCAACGATAAAACTCCCGATTCGCTACGCCTAAGACATCCTTGATTAATCGTAGATCGGATGAATTTGATTGCTCATGACCGTTTGGATGGAAGGCTGCATTTCGTCTCAATCGAGCTTTTCTGATTCCAAATATCCTAGTTCGCGTTTGAGCGTTTGATATTTTTGAACGGCGACGTTGAGCAACACAAAATTGATGTTCACTCGTGACCGTGGGTCGTTGACTGAACCGATGATCTCAGAAAGCCTTGCGTTTTGAACATCCAAGAGTTCAGCGGTCAACCCAGAGCGAGCGTGATGCCGACTAATTTCCAGCCTGTCACCCTTTTCCTCAGTTTGTTTTTGAGCGGCGTTAAATGCATTGGCAATATCTTTGAGCACATCCGATGCATCGCTAAATTGCTTAAGATTTGACATCTGGCCAACCAGTCCAAACCAATAAGCGGATTTTCTCGAAAACGGCTTCTCCGATCTGGCCATGAACTTAGCCGCACTCTGTAGTACTTCAATTCGAACTGCCTGAGTTGGTATTTCGTTCACCGTAAATAGACTTACAAGCCCGAACTGGGCAAACGCTCTGATGTCTATCGGGGTGTTCTCGAACACCGTACGCCACCCTTGATGATCTCCGTTCTGGTAACGCACAAAAGCGAGAAAAGCGGCAGCGGAAGATCGAAGGTCCTCCCAGAACTCGAGGTCGGCAATGCGCTCTTCATCGGTCATCCCGTCTAAAATTCGTATCGTCAGATCATACCGTTTCTCGTTATACGAAAGCAGCGCGGCGCGACTCAAATAAGCAATTCGCAATGCCGAGTCATCTTTATGTTCATCGGCCAGAGTCAGCAACTCTTCCACGGTAGAACTCCGTAAAGTGCTTTGAACTGATTGCATTTGAACGGACTGACCGCTCAAGCAGGAGCCGACTGCCTGCTGCACAATACCGGCCCGAGTCGGCAGCAACGTTACAAACTGAACACTTAGAGCGGCAACTAAAGTAGCTTCAGCACTACATTGTGTCTGTTGCGGGCTATTACGCCTTGCTTGTGCTTTGATTATGAAATCGGCGAAAAAGTCCAAGGCAGCAACCTTTTCACTTAGGTTCAGGCCGCTACCCCTCGGAAGTGCTGCGGCCAAGACTTCCGGAAATGCGGACAATTGTAACGTTTGCAATCTGTAATATGTGGGCTCTATTGTAGCTTTTGCGAGCACTGCATGGAAGAGCCGTTGTCCCGCTGTATAATCGGTTCGGCTTAATTCCCAGATCAGCTTATACAGGTCTCTGGGGCTCCCCAGACT